>DATHIE010000702.1:0-25704 GCA_035316905.1 Chryseolinea sp.
TGGCCAAGGGCGAAGGGAATACGCTGGAATTCAAACGCAAGGCTGCCTTCCCTGAAAAGATCATCAGAGAAATGATTGCTTTCGCAAACACTTCTGGTGGAGTGCTCCTCGTGGGTATTGGCGATGACGGCAGCATACCAGGGTTAAAGTATCCTGACGAGGAGTCTCACGTAATATCTCAAGCGCTTACTAAGATAGTACCAGTGCTCGACATCAGAGAAACATTCATACCACTTGGAAACTCCCGTGTAGTACTTCAATACGACATAATAGAAAGTAAGAGCAAACCGCATTATGTCATATCTCCCACTCAGTCGAAAGAATACTTTGTTCGTGTGGACGACAAGACCATTAAAGCAAGCCGCGAGGTGAGACAGATAATCAAACAAAAACAAAAGCAGCGTGACATCAGGTTTCGCTATGGTGATCATGAAAAATTCCTGATGCAATACCTCGAAGAGAATAAATCCATTACACTGAAAGAATTCATCAGCGCCAGCGGCCTGAAGCGATTCTATGCTTCCAACAAGCTAATATTACTCGTCCTTGCAAATGTATTGTCAGTTGTTCCTCATGAGAATGGTGATCGTTATACATTGGCTTTCGAAAAATTTTAAAGAAAAATTCTTTTTAAAAAGTAAAAGCTTTCAATTCCATTCATTACATTTCGAAAACCAAGTTCTTTGTCTAGCATGGCTAAATCCCAAAAGGAAAGAAAGATCTTCGTACTCGATACATCTGTCATTATTTACGAACACAATTCCATCCTCAATTTCGACGAACACGATGTAGGTATTCCAATCACAGTCCTTGAAGAGCTCGACAATTTTAAGAAAGGCAACGACACCAAAAATTTCGAAGCACGCGAGTTCATTCGTTTAATCGACAAGCTTGCCAAGGGGCAGATGCTCCACCACTGGAATCCTCTTAACGGCAAGACCAAGGGCGCATTTAAGGTGTTAATGGATACAAAGAGCACCATTGACGCAAACAAGGTGTTCAACGAGGAGAAAGCAGACCATCGCATACTCAACTCCGCCTTACAACTTCAAAAGGAAGAAAAAGGAAGAAAGATAATCCTTGTCTCAAAGGATATAAATCTCAGGCTTAAAGCTAAGGCATTAGGTTTACAGGCGGAGGATTACACGACTGGCAAAGTTCAAAACATATCTTCGCTTTATACCGGCAAGACGATTCTGGAGGAAGTGAATTCGGACATGATAAACCTTCTTTACGAGAAAGGTTATTGTCCTCCCAACGAACTTCTAGGTAAGCTAGCCGCAATAAAAAACCACTATTACATTCTTAAGAGCGGTAAAAAATCTGCACTTGCCTATTACAATCCTTTCAACGGAATGCTTGAGCATGTTGAGAAAAGATCTGTTTATGGTGTCAAACCGCGTAATGCTGAGCAGGCATTTGCAATTCACGCGGCCCTAAAGCCGGACATAAAACTTGTTTCCATTCAGGGAGTAGCCGGGACCGGAAAAACCTTATTAGCGCTGGCAGCTGCTTTGGAACAAAAGAAAGAATACAAACAAATATACCTTGCCAGGCCAATCGTTCCGCTCAGTAACAAAGACATTGGCTATCTACCTGGTGATATCAAGTCCAAAGTAAATCCATACATGGAACCGCTGTGGGACAATCTCAAGTTCATTCAAAATCAGTACAGCGAAACTGACAAGGAGTACTCGAGGATCACCGAAATGGTCAACCAGGAAAAACTGATGATCACTCCGTTGGCGTATATCCGTGGAAGGAGTTTGTCAAACATTTGCTTTATCGTGGACGAAGCGCAGAACCTTACGCCTCATGAAGTGAAAACAATAATTACAAGAGCAGGAGAAAATACGAAGATCATCTTCACGGGAGATATTTACCAAATTGATACACCATACCTCGATTCACAAAGTAATGGTCTTTCAACTTTGATTGACCGGCTTCAAGATCGCGAGTTGTATGCGCATATTACCCTGGAGAAGGGCGAACGCTCAGAGCTGGCCAATCTCGCAAACGAGTTGTTGTAAACAACACAGGTTTGCCTCCATAGGTGTAAAGGTATAGGGTATAAGGGTAGCGACAGAATCTTCAGTGTCTCCGCCTAGCGGACGGGCAGGCAATGTCGAAAAATACTCTGCGAAAACTTAGCGTCTTGGCGTCTCTGCGGTGAACACACCCACACCCACGATTAACGATTAACGGATAACGATTAACAGATAACGAAGATCGTCAATACTGTTCCTGATCGTTAGGGAAGTCCATCAGCTTGATGTCATTGATATACTTTCCCACAGCATTCGTTACGACGGTGTGCAGATCAGCGTAACGCCTGAGGAATCGAGGCTTGAACTCCTGAGTGATCCCAAGCATATCCTGCATCACCAGCACCTGACCATCGGCATGAGGTCCGGCACCAATTCCAATTGTAGGTATATGTACCGATTGTGATACTTCTTTCGCAAGGGTAGCCGGGATCTTTTCAAGTACCATTCCAAAACAACCACACGCCTCCAACATCTTTGCATCATCCACTAACTTCCTGGCTTCTGCTTCTTCCTTTGCTCTCACTGTATACGTCCCGAATTTGTAGATCGACTGCGGCGTGAGTCCGAGATGGCCCATAACAGGAATCCCTGCGCTTAGGATCCTTTCAACTGAATCCTTCACTTCTTTACCACCCTCAAGCTTTACCGCATGTGCGCCGCTTTCCTTCATTATACGAATCGACGATCGCAACGCTTCGCCTGAGCTACCTTGATATGTTCCAAATGGCAGGTCCACCACAACCAATGCCCGTTTAACAGCCCTAACCACCGACGCAGCATGATAGATCATTTGATCAAGTGTGATCGGGAGTGTTGTCTCATAACCAGCCATTACGTTAGACGCCGAGTCTCCTACCAGGATCACGTCTATACCAGCACCGTCGATAATTTTTGCCATGCTGTAATCATACGCTGTGAGCATCGCAATTTTTTCACCGCGGTTCTTCATCTCCTGAAGCTGGTGAGTAGTAATGCGCTTTATTTCAGTTTTTTTTGCCGATGACATTAAGGTTGAAAAATTTGGTTTGAGGCAGTTGCCTTTTCAAAAATCGAACTGTGTGGAAAGTCGCTAAACTAAGTATACCGCGGTTTCATTAACGAGATTTACCTCAACATGATCCTTGATCGTCGTAGTTAGTCCGTAACCGGTGTATTGAGGATAGATCGGAAAAAGAGTATGGCTCCGGTTTACAAGCACCGCAGTTTCAATTTTCTTGACGTCAATATCCAGGAATGGTTTCATCCCATAGGCAAACGTGCGTCCTGTATTTAATACGTCATCTACCAGTATTATGCACTTCTTCTTAAGTGTTTTTATGTCACAATCAAGGGTGACTTCACTTTGTGCGGGCGAAAGCTTGTCCAGTTCAATTTTGACAAGTTTTACTTCGAGGGGTGAAATCTGCTGAACTTCTTTTGCCAACAATTTTGCAAGTATATAACCTTGCCCTTCAATTCCAGCAATCACAACATTCTTCTCATGGAAGTTATGTTCGTAGATTTCAAACGCCATGCGTTTGATCTTCTGCTTCACCTGACGTTCGTCAAGAATTAATGTCTTTTCAGATACCATAAGTATTTTGGTGCCGATTCAAAAGAACGAATTCAAAACATTAAATGCTAACCTGGCAAAGGCATAGATTTACTGTCTTTGAACGTAGAAAGGATTACCATAGACTGAAGGCTATCCACAACTTCTATGTTCGAGACCTTTTCCAACATCAACTGTTGATACGCTGCGATATCTGCGCAGACTATCTTGAGAATAAAGTCACCGGCACCGGTAATGTGATGGCATTCAACTACCTCATCGATATTCTTAATTGCCTTTATGAATTTTTCAATGTTGTCTTTGTTATGGCCTTTCATTGTGACCATCACGAATGTGCTGACACCAATGCCAACGCTACTTGGATCGATCACAGCGTGATAACTTTTGATAACACCTGAAGCCTCGAGCTTATTAACCCGTTCCAGTGTCGGTGCCGGAGAAAGCCCAATTTCTTTGGCGAGCTGGGCGTTAGTGATATTCGAGTTAGCCTGAAGGATTTCCAGGATTTTCCGGTCAGTAGCGTCGATTTTTATTGGTTTCATCTGTTTAGGTTTTGTATCTAATTGACTGCCTGAGAGTTTGTTGGTCATGTTTTTTTAAGTTTGCTAGGATAGTACCGATGGAATACCATGTTCAATCAACCCACCTGATCACGTCTTTCTTTGTGGGTCTTTCATAGTTTTGAATAGAGGGACCGTTTCCAAATAAAATTTGGTAAAAATAATGGAAAAAAGAAATTGTTTGGCTAACGAGTGTTAAAAGATTGGTTTGGGAATAGAGAATTGCATATGTCCCTGACCTTTCGCGACTTACCCAGACTTAATGAGGCCGGAAGGTCAACAGCCAACTGGTCATTATAACCACGCCGTTGTACCCGGGATTGAGGCTAGTAGCTGCGGCGATTCGGCTAATACTGCTGAAATTTCCTCAAACGCAATATCCTCACGAGATAGTTTATGGGGGATAAATAAAAAGTTTCTACTATTTCTTTTCGCGTCAATTGCGTGGAGTCCATCAGTACCTATGGCATAAGGGTGATAACCAATTTTGGTCAAGAAGTTAATAATATCATGGGCATGAGACTTGTCAACGTTGCCCTCCATTTGGGGGAATTGCGTTACCAAACTACTATAATCCAGCAATTCAATAATAATCATTGGTCTTTTGTTCCGAAGGGTCGCTTCTGCACCTTTTAGTACTTCCAATTCATAATATTCAACGTCAATCTTGAAAACATCTGCCGAGGTTACTGGGATATTGGCAAGAATGTCGTCTAACTTCTTTTGCCTGACGGGTACCTTTACGTATTCAAGTCTATGGAAGTTTCGAGTGAATCCATCATTGGCGGACGAGGTCGTCGAGATGCTCATATCAGCTGGTATTGTAAATTCAATCTCCGAGTCGCTAGGTCCCAGGGCGCAATCATAGGCCTTGATGTTGTTCAGTTTATTAATTGAAACATTCGTAAGCAGTCTTTTGTAATTTGATGGATGAGGTTCAAAGCTGAGAACCTCTAATCCTGAATTAAGTGACGCCGCATAGATCGAAAATATCCCGGTGTTTGCACCGACGTCCACCATATACCTGCTGCGTTTTATCAATTGTTTTAGCAAGAGAAACTCAGCATCCTCATATCCTAGGCAATAATAAATGTCGTTGGCAATGTGGTCATCAGCTCGATCATAAATTTTGAACTCCACATTACTGACCTTCAACTTCACGGTGCCATAGATTCGGTACATTGTTGTCAACTTTTCTAATGGCCGCACCACTTTGATTAGGCCCTTAACAATACGTCGTCCGAACCAGTTAGCAACTTCATTGTCTCGAATAACTTTAATGAAAAGGTTTCTCACGAACGACATGTTTAAAGGTCTTAATTTAATCCACCATCGAGGTGCCCGTGCGACAAAAATACGGCAGGCTTTCGAATAAAACATTGTAAAGGTTGTTTGTGGAGGGCAGGGGACCGGTATTCATATATACTTTTTTATTTTTTACCAGTGTCAAAAGAGTGCGGTCGAAGGGCGGAGTTGTAGACGTCAAGAAGCTTCTTGCCCGTCTTTTCAAAAGAAAACTTTTCCCGGACGTCCAGATAACCCTTTGCTCCCATTTTTTCTCTTGTCGATGGGCTGCTGATGAGGTGCTCAATGGCCGCTGCCATGCCTTTAACATCCCCTAAGTTTACCAATTGGCCGGAGATGTTATCGTCAATAATTTCCTCTGGTCCCCCACACCTCGTTGCAATGACTGGTCGGCCGCAATAAAGTGCTTCGAGGCAAGTCATCGAAAAGGATTCAGACTCTGAAAAATTCAATACAATAGCGGCATTTAAATAATGAATTGTGATGTTTTCGGAAAAATCATACCACTCAACTTGGTTTTCCAATCCAAGCGTTTTGCTCTTTTCAATCAGCACTGCTTTGAAATGTCTGTTCTTAGACAAACCCATGTCTCCCCCTATGAACCTCAGCTTCCATTCTGGGTACTTAGCATGTATCAACGCGAAGCTTTCCAGAGCATACTCTTGACCCTTACCTCGAATATAGTTGGCAGGATACAACAAGATTTCTGAATTTTGAGGCTGAAATGCGATCGAATGCTCGGGTAACTCGTTTCCAATGACAACTACTTTTTTTGTGAATGGCAGCTGAGTCCGCACGGCATTCGACACACAAATCACTTTGCGTGCAAATCGGTCTTGGGTTAGCGACCAGATCTTGACAAGTGCTTGGGGAAATTTCGATGGTAAGAACCGCACATAACAGACAAAGGGAACCTTGCCTCCAAAAAGTCTATAAGTGGCAGCCATGAGGTTATAGAAATCATTAACATTAATAAGATCGATCTTTAACGAACTCACCAGATTAGAAAGTCTGATAGTATTTGCGACCAAATAGGGAATGTATAATAGGACCGATAAGCTTTTTCGAATCTCTTTAAGAGGAAATTCATAAACAGGAAAGCCAGCTTTCTGAACGTAGTCGAGTGCCATGCTTTTCTTTGGCAGGACGAAAAAAAAATCAAAATGCTCTTTGAGGTCCCGGCAACTTCTCACAATAGAAACGAGTGCTCCTGTAACGGCAATAGAATTTTCTATGATCAGTATTCGAGGCCTTGACATTAGGATTTATCAGCGATTAAGGTATAAATGTCCATAGGATGCTTCAAACTCAGATCGAAGTTCATGTCAGATCGCTTAATCTCCACAATCCCATCGCTTTGTCCTGGTTATCGCCTTTCTCGTTTTCGGAGACAATTTCCATGGGCTCCGGCCAATTAAAAGGAGCAGCGCATAAGTTGATTGGTCGCCAATCGCCGGTAACGATATCATAATTGGTCTTTCTTGAAAATGTAGTTGTTAAAATGTAACGCGATCCACTTCTCTTCATGTTGGCGATTGCTTTGTGTATGTCATTGTAGCAAAGATGTACCAGGCAATCACGACAAAAAATCAGGTCTGACTGGGGAATTTCAGAAGCAGTGATGTCGCCAAAATCGAAGGACCGATCGGTGTCGCTGTACTTTTCTGTGTTCTTTTGAACTATTTCCTTAACGATATCCATCCCAATGTATTTCACGTTTTCGAAGTGCACTTGTCTCATCCAGTTGAAGTCTCCGCAGGGGATATCCAAAAACGTCTTTATTTCATACTTTGTCACTATGTGAGGTATTGCAGTGCGGATTGAAGATGTTATTTGAACCGTCGACCCAGGGCCCGACACAGATTCACGGTCATGCCAATGATTGTCCCTATATATGGCTTGAAAAACTTGCTCGATAGGTTGATTCCGAAACCCGCGATGTTTCCGATCATTGATCATCCGATTACGCATTTCAACCAGTCCAGGAAAAAATTTTTTTAGAATCTCTTTTATCATTTCAATCCACAAGTTGTTTCATCAGTACTTCGTAAGACTATTCTTTCAGCGAGATGCTAGCGCACATAGACACTCATATCGCATTCTCGACAAGGTCAATTACATGATGTGTGTTATTTGATTTAGCGAAACTCATCCCTCTCTCGACAGATTGTTTTGAATATTCCTTCATCGCGGCTTCATTATTTAAAAGTGTCAATAGGCCTTCCGTCCAGCAATTAAAAGTATCTTTCTTCAATAGCGGCAACAAAACACCAAACTTGGCAAAAAGCGGGTAGGTCGGGTTTTCATGCACCGAATCCGTGAGCATTTCCATTGGACCAGTCGGGCAATCCGCGGAAGCAACCGGCAATCCGCAGCACATAGCTTCACCCAGAGCCATCGGGAAACCCTCCCAGAGCGAGGGCAGAATAAAAACGGAGGCATTCTTAATAAATTGGAATGGATTTTCCTGAAAACCCAGAAAATAAAGTTGATAGTCGCCGTGTAGCATCTTGTCTGACCACGGATCATAGTAATTCAATCCAAGGAGTTGACTCAGTTGTAGCAGTTCATCTCGCATTTCACCATCGCCTAAAATGACCAGTTTTCCAGCGCTGCCTTTTGAAAATGATGCGAACCATTTAAGTAAAGCAACCGGATTCTTTTGTGGCACGAGCCTCCCAGAGAAGATGAGAATGGGAAAGCCCTGAAAAATGGGATAATTTTTTGGATCTAGTGGCACTCTACTTAACAGCACGATAGCATCAAAATCAAAGTAGTTGTAGATCGTCGTAATCCGCCCGTCGTCGATCCCGTATTGGTTGACCAACTCCTCCTTTATTGCCTTGCTTACAGTTACTACCATGTCAGCATTTTTATATGTGAATGGTATTAACAATTTGTGACGGATAACTCCGAACAGACCCGTTATGTTCTGATCGTACCACTTGCTTCCGTGTACCCATGCTATAGTCTTGTCCTTTCCCTTGGACAACACGTTAACAAGATCAGCACCTTCCAGGTGACTAATACATATATCTGCACCAATCCTCTTCTTGATCTCCCTCAGTTTTCTGCATCGACGAACGAATAGCCAAATTTTGCTGAAAATATTCCTGCCTCCTGCCACGTCAAGTGACAAGACTTCATTTCCCGATACAAAAGCATGTCCTGCGTCAAAATTAAAGACGCACTCCACGACTTTGTACTGTTTTGAAAGTTCAAGAGACAGGTTATAAAATACGCGTTGAGCACCTCCAAAATTTAAATTGGGAATCAACATTAAAATGACTTTCTTCTCCATCCAGATCAAACAATTTATGCGTCGTGCTCGTTTTCCCGGGAAATTAAGACCTATGGGGATATTCTATTCAAGAATCCTAGCACATCGCTCGGGTTTACCCTAAAGGTACTGTCGCCAGACAATCTCGATCCCAAAATTACATCATATGAATAGCCATACACCTTTGCTATCATGATATAGTGAAATGGAATATACGTCTCCGACGGCAAAATTTCTAGCAAATCTAAAGGCATGCCCCCTCTGAAGATCATATTAATCAAACCGGCGCCATGTATTGCAATGAGAGACCGCGTATTGGCAAATAATTCCACCTGTTCATTAAATGGTAACTCTGATGCATCAACAACTTCAAACCCAAATTTCCGAACGACGTCATAGATTTCATCACAATTACTAAGTGATCTCGATGTGCGAGCATGCCTCGTAAGAAAAACCTTCCTTTCACGTTCCCCTTTTCGCAGCGGATTTACCAACGATGCCGACCGGGTAAGGAATCTGACACTGTGCGTGTACGGTTTACAAAAAACAGCCGATTCAAAGTGCACCCATTCGTCCTTTTGAATGTGCCATTTTAAAGAGCCGATAAAAGTGTTGTTTAGGTAATACTGAAAATAGGCCTTATCCCAAAGCTTGTCAGAGATCACAATAACATATTTTGACAATTCAAAATTGCGCTCTTGTAGAAAAAGTAACTTCGAAATAACATCATTGAAAAAGTGAAAGTAATTCTCTTCGCCCGTATCGCGTAACGAAACGACATTGCCCAGTAGAACCACCTTATTCTTTTTGATATATGCCTGAATCCAAGACGGTTTATGCACATACGGTGCGCGAGAAAATCCAAGCGACGGATAAATGAGTCTCCTGGACTGAGTAACGCCCCAACCGACTTTCGGTTCTATGTAAGCCGGCCCACGATACACAATCAGGTATTGGTCTTGTTTCCAATTTGGGTCGGTCCATAACTTAAGTCCCTGCTGCACTAGCTTGGGGAAAGATCCAATATCGATCTGTAGTTCCAGAAAGGGATTCTTTTCTTCAAAACTTTCAAACTCATGTTGTCCTATTGACTGGGCCTTGAAGAACACTCTGTCCCAAGTGCGTATTTTTAATTTGTTATATGTTAAGAAACTGTTCTTAAGAAAAACACGAGGGAAAATAGCTTTCAGTATGAGGACCAAATACCTGTACATCTGTTTTAGCACTTGTGCTTCTCTTTGTTCTTAGTACCTGCTTTTAACCAAGAAAGGAAAAAGGAAATATTTTACGGATGCAAGAAAGCGCTTTCTTATCAAGACAGTTATATCTTCCTTAAATGCTTTAGCAAGGTATTTCAATACTTTCATTTTCCTTTTATTCAATGATAACAAAAGGGCTACAAATGTGTATTGATCTGCATAGAAGTATGCCGTTTTGTCTCCGAATTTTCTTTTGAAGGCGTTATCGGTCTTCAAGTCGGCCACAATCAATTCTATACATTCAGTCAGCTTATCAGGGTCAATGGATTTAAGGCTTCTTTCCGCGTGGTCATTTACAACCGACGTAACTGTATTATCAAAGTAAATGTTATATCGGGAAATGAGGCATAACCACAAATGCCAATCTTCCGAGATAAAAGCATTTCGGTTATTAAGGAACTGGTGAGTTAGGGCAATATCTCTGCGAATAAAAATGGCGTTGCCGTGCAAAATGTTATCCTGTAATATTCTTTCATGGAAATTTTCTCCGAGGTCGTTTCTCCTTGCTATGACGTCATTTCCTTTAACAATTTCATAGCCCAGATGACCGATCTCCGGAAATTTGTTTTTTGCGAGTAGTTCGAAGCCCTTTTCCAGATGATTGGGGTAGAATTTGTCGTCAGAATCCAAAAAGTTGATATATGTTCCAGATGCCTTACCAATACCATAATTTTTTGCGATGCTTCTTTCTTCATTTATTTTTTTGCAATAGATAAGACGTGGATCATTTAGAAGTCGAATAACTTCTTCCGTGTTATCCTGGCTTCCGTCATCAACGACAATAATCTCAAAATCTGTGTAAGTCTGCGACAAAACGGATTTTACAGCGTCAGCAACAAATGCCGCTCTGTTGTAAGTTGGTATTACGATTGAAAAAAAAGGTCCCACGCTACTTTTTTAATAAGTTCACAAGTCGCCTTAAATAGTATTTGACCTTGTTAATCAGCGTATAACGATAGGGATACCTGTTTCGCGGAATGAAATAGTCCTTAACTTCTTTTTGCTGACCCTTCTGGGTGTCTTCTTTAATCATCGCCGAAATGTAGGGGAAGAACTGATACTTGTTCAAGATCAAATTTCTTGCCTCTTCGATTGCATCTAATCGCCTTTCCCATTCTTTATTTTTGATGGCATCGGACATAATCTTCAAGGCCTGCGATGGTTTGTTTACGTCGATGCGTATAAAACTTTTTTCAGGAAAATAGTCCTCAGCATTTGGTGCACCCCAATAAAATGGCAAGCACCATGACAAGAAACTATCGGCCAGTTTTTCTGTCCAATAATTTTCTGTGGAATAATTCTCAACAGCGATGGAGTATTTATTTGGAAACAATCCAAGAAACTTGTCATCAATACGTTGAAATCCGTTTCCAAAAAGATGGAAGGAGAACCCTTTCCTAACCAAGTGATCTTTAAGCAGCATTCGCGCCTTTTGTCCCGGAAAGCTATTTCGTTTGCTTGTTATCCACACCACTTCATCCTTCTTCTGGTGCAAGTCATTCCGGCTTATACCGGTAAGTTCGTCGTAACTTCGGAGTACGTGCCATGGCAACACCGGTTGAAGGCTCTTAAAATTCGAATGACTGATATCCTTATAATACGTAAACACCTTGTCAAAGTATTTAATTGATTTGTTGTAGAACCTAAAATAATCGACTGGAGGTTCTTGCATGATTAGCCAAGCATTGCCAGCGGGACATTTAACTTTGATATCGTAAGGAGGCCGTTGGAGTACAATAAGGTAGTCACAATCCGCAACCTTGTCCTGCGTATACTCAATATCCCCCCATCGGCTATTCCCATTTGGGGTTTGCAGAAAAAAAGTTTCTGGATACTCCCAATCTTTAACGATCCTTATAAGCATAACACTTCGTTTTCGATTTTGCAGTCACACGGATCCATATACTCTTTCCCAATTTTTGAAAAGGCTTCTCTATTACGAGGTGCAAAGGGTATTCAATACATACCGACAATGTGTACAATTAATACTTCACGAAAAATAAGATCAACAATAGTACTACTCACCAACAAATGGGTTTTCCAAGGCCCACCCCGGATAACCGGGCCGTTCATCCGGAAACCCCAAATAATTGTGAGCAGTTAGCACGAGTAGAATTGCAATTCCGCTCAGAGCACCTACAAAAGCATATTTGTTCTTATCGTCCATTATTTGATCAAGTTCTTAGCTCTGTTCAACATAGATGCTCTGTTTAGTCCGTTTTCATAATAGAATTTTTCGATCCGTCTGGCAAGTTTCCATCCGGCTACTTTCTTAAGTACCTGAAAGAGTGCAGTTCCCTGCGGCACTATATCACTCCCTCCAAGACGGAGGGCTGCTGCCTTGGCTTTTTCTCGCAGTGCCGTGCTCCCTGGAAAATGAGCATAATGAAAAGCAAGATAATTTGAGGCACATGCTTTTCGACTGATTTCGTTATTTCTCAACGACATCAAATGTTTCTCGTAAAGCTGGCAAATCGTAAAATGTGATAATATAGCTTTTTCAGAAATATGAGAGCTTAAAGAATCAGGTATGCCTTTGCGATAATAGGATTTCGATTCGTCGCAAAATTTCACTCCTTGAGATTTCAAAAGTACCCTACAGAAGAATTCCCCATCGTCGTGGAGACTAAGGCCTTCATTCCATGGTCCGGCCAAGTCAATCAAAGACCTAGGAGTCAACCATGCGCTTGGGTGCATCCAAATTTGTTTTGTCCATGCAGTGACGAGCCAATGTCCTGGATCATCAAAATCCCTCCATAAATCATTTGCTGAAAAGTTTCCTTTGTTTATATCGTCATAAAACAATTTCCAGCGACCTGCATAGAGGAACTCTCTTCCAAACTTATCCACCATCTGCATCTGCGCTTCAATTTTTTTGGGGTCCAACAAATCATCAGCATCAAGGTATTGGACATAGTCACCCTGCGACTCATCAAGCCCCCTGTTTCGTGCCGCGCCAGCACCTCTATTAGTTTGTGTGACAACTCTTACACTCGAACCTGCGAAACTCTTTGCTATCGAGTACGTGGCGTCAGATGATCCATCGTCCACAACAACTATTTCCTTATACGGAAAGGTCTGGTTCAACGCAGAAACAATGGTTTGCTCGATAAATGCTTCCGCATTGTACGCTGGAATAATTATCGAGACCACAGGTTTCATCGAGAGGTAGGTAGATCAATCAGTCAATTGATTTTCAAAGTATTTTTGATCCAATGTTTTACCTTAAGATAGCAATGCCTTGTTATGCTTCGGTGCGCCACGATCCATCCACGATCTCCAAACTGAAATCTTTTTGAAATAAGAAACTCAGCGGCTTTTAAATGCGAAATCAGCTCATTAAGGCTATACTTTGTCTCCAGATCGGAGTGATACAAGATCAGCATTGTCTCTATTTTCCTCATTACTTCGATTGGGGTGGATAATATAACCTTGAATTCCGCGCCTTCACAATTAAACTTGATGAAATTGCACTTTTGAATTCCATTCGTGGCCAAGAAGTTGCCCAATGTGTCGCAATCTATTTCTTCATATTCATCTGAGAACTCCTTAACAATGCTATGTCCCCAGTTGCCATTCTCTACGTCATGAAACAATCTTACCTGGCCAGTCTGGTCACTCAATCCGATTTTAAATGGAAAGACGTTTTCGCATTCATTAAATGCAATGTTTTTTAATAACAATTCATAGGACTCGTCCGAAGGCTCAATCGCGTAGATTTTAGATCGGAAAATACGCCTCGCTGCCTGCACGCTAAATGCACCAATATGAGCTCCTACGTCAATGACGACGTCATCTTCCTTCGGCGAATATTCCGGAACTCCTTTGAAGAATATATCCGCCTCCAAAGTATCCTTTATAACCTGCTCATCGACGGAACCTTCACGAAAGGCCATCTTAAATTTGTTGTGCTCTTTAACCTGAATTATTGACATATCCTAAACCCTCCTCCTTTCTATCGTTAACTCCTATTCAAAAATAATATTAAGGTCTGGGTCCTTGCTCAACAGCTTGTTGACAGCCAGGAAATTTGTCCCTAGGTAAATCTCATATTCATAATTATACTCAAATTGTGGTACAAGCCCTGTATTTATGATCCTGTAAATGTCGTAAGCATCGTGCAGGATTTTATAAAATTTCTTCAATGGAACTCCAGAATCAATATTAATACGCCCAAATTCAAATTGGATGAAATCAAAAGATTTTTCGCTGAGTTTTTTTTGCGCACCCTCCAAAATTGAATACTCATGGCCCTCCACGTCCATTTTCAAAAAATGAACTTTTTCAATCGAGTTTTTTTCGCAAAACTGATCGATCGTCTCCGTCGTTATTCTTTCGTGTTTGGTAGGCGATATTCCAAAGGGCGGTGCATAAGTTGTGTCTACAATAGATGCCATTCCTGAGCCGTCAGCATCGGCGTGTAGTGTCGACTCGCCCACCCTGTTGCTAAGCGCAAATTTGTAGCTTCTGACAGAATTACCAAGAGTTTCGATAAGCTTTTGATAAGTAAATGATGAAGGTTCGAAACAATAAACATCAATATTGCCATTGAAAATTTCTAAGACTTTTTTAGCGAAGTAACCCGTGTTTGCACCAACATCGAAAAAAACAATCCTTTTAGCCTTAGCATTGTAATAGGCTGCGACCTTTTCCAGTAGGCTATACTCGCCGCTTGTATCCGGAAAGATATACGAATAACCATGGTCCATTCCCTTTAGTCCCTGGAGGTACAAGAAATAAAAGAAGGAATAGTATGCTTTATTGCCATATTTCTTCCTTAGTATAGCTTCGACCAGTTTCAAAAACAATCGCTTCATCCTTAAGTCCTGTTTAATAAACGCTCCTTCATCCAATATAGCGAGTCACGCACTGTTTCAAAAAAATCCCCATTAATCCATATCCTGTTGACTGCGCTTGCAAGTCCTTTGATTGTATTACCGTACGTCAACTCAAGCCGCGTATTCACGATTGACAAGAGTTGTTTGTTTCTCTTAATTATCCTGCTGTGATCCGCCAATCCTCGCTTGTCGCCTTCCAATAGCTTTGTCACTTCCTTATGAAAATGGACTCGCCCTATCCACATGTTTTTCCTGTTTCCCGACATGTTAGCTCCATGATTTCGAACAAATACCTTACTATAATTGTCGTCAGAAAATAGAAACGTTTTTGAAGAAAAAGCACATCGAAACCAAAAATTCCAATCCTCGCAAGTTATCATTCCCTCATTGAAGAATCCCACATCGCCCAAGATCGAGGTCCTGAAAAGGGCGCAATGAACAAGGAACATGTTGTTTTCAAGTAATGATAACATGATAGTGTGTCCTGATCCAGATTGCGGCGCCTGAAGTAATACTTGTTTCGAACTTTCAAGCAACGACAAGTGGCGATCGAATGCGAATACACTACCATACACCAGATCAACATCAGGACGAGTTTCAAGGACGCCAACATGCCTTTCGATCTTAGTCGCCGTCAGAATATCATCCGCGTCCAGGAGCTGAATGAAGAGTCCCGAGGCCAACTTAAGGCCTGTGTTACGAGCTCCTGCCAGGCCCATATTTTTTTGGTGGATATATCTAAACCGTGAATCAAGATCCAGGTATTTCTTTGCAACTTGTTGTGTATTGTCGACAGATCCGTCATCGACAATTATACACTCCCATTTCTTATACGTTTGTGCTAGAACAGATTCCAGGGTCTCGTGTAGAAGATGACCATAGTTGAAGCATGGAATAATGACTGAAACAAGGTGGGTATCTTCTGTCATTGTAACATCTTAGTAACATTTTGTTGAAACTTGTCAATATCAACAATAATATCAGAATCTTGCACTGAGATATTAGTGACGCTAGAGTCACAAAATTGATAGTAGTAGTCGTGACCGACCGTTGCTGACAGGCCGAAATAAAAATAATTTTCTCCGGAATCGTATTTTCTAAGTTCAAGTATCCTTCCTCCGACAGTCATAAAGATCATGTTAACAAGTCCTGCGCCGTGAAGGCCTATGAGGAAACGGCAATGGTGCATTATGCTTATCTGCTGAATAAAACTGTAATCTTCAAAATGCACAACTGAAAACCCGGCTTTTTTTACACAATCCTCAACTTGACTTTCATTGATAATTTTTCTTCGTGAAGCCTTGCTCCTGCTAACATAAATCTTCTGTCCTAGATCAATGTCGGTATCAGCTACACTCTTCATATACTCCACCATTTGGTTAAGAATTGTAGGGTGATAATTGGCTATTCTTCCGATCTGTGTTGACGTAATTATCTTCGGAACAATGTATCTGGTCCTATCCTTCAAGATTTCAGTCCGTCTGACGCCAAACAATTTAAGGCTTTCCACGTGAAATCTTTGATCATGGTTTGAAGGAAGCAGAAGTACTGACGATGGAATTTCACCCCTCAATAAAAATAAACGAGGCAGAGCCTCCACCAACCAATGATAGTATGTGTGAGAAAAAATGTTGTGGACTACCAAATAGCGAACGTCGTTACGCAGGGGCATGCTCGGCCAAAAGAACTTGATCCGGAGAAAATCGAATAGCTTATATTGAATGACCTCTCCGTTGTCATTGGATAGCGACATCCCTTTGAATGTCGATAGGTTTGCAAGAATTGACCCCTGTGAAGTGAGAACCGCGTTTGTTATATCGACAACGTTAACATCATCCACATTACAAGTAATCAAATTTTCAAACAAGGGACGATGCTCCTCATCAACATTGACAGGCAACTTTCTTTTTAAAGTTATTGCGTCGATCGTTCTAAGTATCCTTAGTTTGGCTCTAGTCATTACCAGTTAGATTCGTTGAACTTAGTTAAGTTCGCCAGTATCAATACAAAACCCTCTGCGATACATCGATTTAGGAATTTATATTGTCACGATTATTTCCTTTGTTGAGAATGATTTTATTAACAAAGATTCCGTCACTAATCTCTCCGTCGCCTGTTAGTGAAATGAGGTCAAAGCCCGATTTGTCTAGAAATTCGATATATGATTCCTTGGTAAACATTCCGGAATACAGTTCGTTCCTGCACAACTCTGTATAAATCACTTTTACATTCCGAAGCAGGTCACCTGCCCCCTGAAGCGCGTAAACTTCAAAACCTTGCATATCGAGCCAAAACAAGTCAATAACGCTTATGTTTTCACTTTTTGCCCAATCGCTTACCTTTTTTACTTGAACTGAGATTTTGTTGTCAAATGTCACGGCGGGAAATACTTCCAGGTGATCTCTAGGCTTTAGTATTGAACTTGAGGCCGTGGAACCGCCGCCGCTGACGTACATTTCAAGATTTCGATTTTCGTTTCCCAGAGCTAACTTAAAAGTCTTTACATTTTTAAGATTTCTCGTTCGCTCCCTTAATTCCGCATATAAATCCGGCACAGGCTCGAAAGCGTAAACCCTGCCCGCTGACCAAATTCTTGCGAGACCATAGGTGTCGTAACCCATGTGGGCTCCTGCCTCGAGAATGTTAGGGTTTTTCGGCAAATACTTTTTGACATTTAAGTAAAGTTCAGTAACGGAAGCAGGAATTCTTTTGTACGAATTAATTCTCTCAACTAAATTTTTGTAAAAGTTTGACATACTACTTCGCCTGAAATAAGATATGAATTTGATCTTGAAGGAATGGCGTGTATTTAAGAAACGTGTGGTAAATAGAAGGGCCATGGACCAATCTGGAATATCGGTATCCTTTGATTGTAAGGGAGGACCTATTTGCGAGGTATTTCAAGCCCTCTAGAGAAAAATGGCTGAAATGCTGATCAGGCACCCATGCATACCATTTTTTTTTCAAGAACCACGGCATGAAACCTTTGAAGTTCGTTTGTGTTAAAAGAATAAAACCATTCGCCACTAATGACTCTTTCATTTCATCGATTGCTGTTAATGGGTCGTCAATATGTTCAAGCACGTGCCCCAGACAAATGAGGGAGTATTTCTTTTTAAGTTCGTTATTTTTGAAATAGCCGTTATAAACAGTCAGTCCACGCTTCTTCGCTCTGTTGGCCGCAGTAACACTAGGCTCAATCAATTCCACATCAAAACCTCGCTTCTTAACAAGCTCGAGGAAAATTCCTTCCCCTCCACCAATTTCAAGCACTGTCGAACCCTTGGGTAGATTCTCCTGGATCAATTCGAGTTGAGCGTTGTAGCTCTCGTGAATTTCAATGGGAAGGTCCTCGAACAAAGTTAACTTTTTCGCGTCTCCAGCGCGGGCCTGGAAGTCACCCTTTGAATAGTCTGGTAAAACCGGCTTTGGATAGGTAAAAGCATTCTTGCAATTTTCACAGAGCATGATCTTAGCCTTGCCCGAAATGTAAATAAGCTCCCGTATGTGACTGGAATTGCAAATTGTACACGTCGTAACATGATCAGAACTATTCATTTAATTTCAACAATGCCTTGTTTCTCTTGAATCTATTTACAGATAGTTAAAATTTTAGACACAGATAGCTGGAAATTGCCTCCCTGTTTAAAAGCGCTCAAACCAGTTTTCTCGTATGCCACAAGGCATCGACGGTAACCATCCCTCTGTTTGCTTTGTATATTTTACGAACGTATTTGCCAGCTTCCTCAACTGTAACGTTAAAGTGTATTCCGTCCTTTGGCTCTATCATTCGTTCATACATATTGGATGCCTTGATTACAAAACGATAATTACCTTCGACCAGCGTATTTTTCGGAATTATCACCTTGGATAAATAGTCTCCGGGATAAACCATCCCCGGAGAATTTGCACCATCGACCTCATAATGAAAAGTCCTGAAGATCGTATTCTCAAATGAGTCAACAAACTCGATTGATAATTGCAACGCGTTGATTTGCCTTTTTACTTTATGCTTGATCGAAATGATAACTTCTTTTGAGTTTTGAATAACCGATGTAACGAGTCCATCTTGGCTGATCTCAATCTCTTCAAATTTCATGTAGTCGTCGTTTATGACGTCATGACTGTTTGCTACCCAAAGGAATTTATTTGATTCCGAATAACCCTCGACGTATTCACGTATTACAGAATCCTTCGAGCCAGCGGCCTGCATGGAACCATTTTTTAGCAGTATCGCCTTTGAACATAACTTGTCAACTGCAGCCATGTTGTGGCTTACAAACAATATCGTCCTGCCTCTTTTACTAACATCTTCCATTTTCCCAAGACACTTTTTCTGAAACTCCGCGTCTCCAACAGCAAGCACCTCATCAATAATTAAAATTTCAGGCTCCAAGAATGCAGCGACAGAAAATGCAAGTCGTAGTTGCATGCCACTTGAATAATGTTTTAGAGGCGTATCGAGGAATTTTTCTACGCCCGAAAAATCAACAATTTCATCAAACTTGTCCTGAATTTCGCGACGTTTCATTCCGAGCAGAGAACCATTGAAGTAGATATTTTCTCGACCCGAAAGCTCTGGGTGAAAACCCGTTCCAACTTCAAGCAAACTTGCTATCCTTCCCCGGGCAATTATTCTTCCTTTTGTTGGCGGAGTGATTTTGGACAAAATCTTTAGTAGCGTCGATTTACCTGCTCCGTTTCGTCCGATGATCCCAATTGACTCGCCTGGCAAAACATCAAAAGACACGCCATTGAGGGCCCAAAAGTCTTCGACAACCGATCCTCCAAAAGTGAAGGCGCTTCGAATGCGTTCACGAAAACTCAAGTAACCGCCGGAAAGGTGTTTAATCCTGTATTTCTTAGCCAAATCCCGTATCTCCAATATCGGTTTCATTTTCCGTTAGGCTAAGTCGGCAAAAAAATCCTCAGTTCTTTTGAAATAGATAAGTCCGGCTAACAACAACACAATGCCAACGCTCAAACTAATTGTCAAAAAAACAATGTTGAGTTCGACTCCTGAAAGGGGATACCGGAAAAGTTCCACAGCTGCATACATTGGCGACATCACTAAAATGTATTGAAGGACCGGGTGTTTTATTAGGGACACTGGATAAATAACCGGCGTTAAAAAAAACAAAATCTGCACGAGGAAAGGTATCACATATCTAAAGTCACGATATTTTACATTTAATGCTGCCAGCAAGCAGCCGGGACCTAATGTTGCGACAAGACTTATTATTAACGCAAACGGCCATAACGCGATTGCGATCCAGGCGACGGGTTGCTGGTACAAAAGCAGTAGCACCACGAACAAGACAAACGCCATGAAGAAATCAAACAGCGCTACCATAATGGATGATACCGGAATGATCAGGCGGGGAAAATATATTTTCTTGATAATCTGTGCATTATTGACCATGCTGTTCGCTGAATTGGTAAGTCCAGACGAAAACGTGTTCCATAGCAGGAGGCCTGAAAAAACAAAGACAGGATATGGCAAGTCTTGACTCGGCACATTAAGCGCACGTCCAAAAAAGAATGTAAAAATGAGCATCATCACCAATGGTTGAAGAATCGCCCATAAAAAGCCAAGTGCTGTTTGTTTATATTTAATTTTAATATCTCGCCAGGTAAAAAAGTAAAATAGCTCCTTGTAGCCCCAAAGCTCCTGCCAATCGAACAACTTTCGTTTATCTGCATCAACGACATATTCCACTTGTTCACTCATCATCTATACATTACGTAGTTCTGGAATAAAGCAATTTTTCACTTTGTGGGCGAAGTTATACTGATTTGTTCATTATGACAATTTTAAATTATTGGACTCTGCCGTGTTCCAAAAAGGATTATAATTGCAAGGTGCCGGCTAAGTCAAAAAACATATTATTTCTTGCCCCTTATCCTCTTAAAGAATCACCCTCTCAGCGATTTAGATTCGAGCAATATTTTGCGCTTCTAGCTGAAAATGGATTTAATTTTGAAGTTCAAACCTTCCTTAGTTCAGGCAATTGGAAACTTTTCTTTGAGCCCGGAGAATTGTTGAAAAAAACAAGTGTTCTTTGTATCGGATTTATCAGGCGGCTTGTAATGCTGTTCAGGCTCAGGCAATTTGACTTTATATTTATACACCGTGAAATAACTCCTCTTGGTCCGCCTATATTTGAATGGTTCATTAGCCAATTGTTTCGAAAAAAAATTATCTATGATTATGACGATGCGATTTGGCTGACCGATAAAACAGGTGAAGCCTGGCCTTTGCAATTTGCAAAGTGGCGACAGAAAGTCAGCGCCATCTGCCGGTGGTCTTATAAGGTCAGCAGCGGAAACGCCTACCTGGCTTCATTTGCAAAACAATATAACGTCAACGTTATTGTAAATCCAACGACCATTGATACCAGAGCAGTTCATAATCCTGCATTGTTTCCCACTGAGAAATTAAAAAAGCAGAGCATTGTAATCGGCTGGACAGGCTCTCATTCAACCTTGAAATATTTAGAAGAGTCACGGGAAATACTCAGCCAAATCGAACATTCATTTCCAAATGTAAAATTTATGGTCATAGCTGACCGAAGGCCAGATCTGGGGCTTGGCAATGTGCTCTTTGTGCCGTGGCGTCTTGAATCGGAAATTCAGGATCTGATGAGCATTGATATTGGCATAATGCCATTACCAAATGATAAATGGGCCCAGGGAAAATGCGGATTTAAAGCACTTCAATATATGGCCCTCAGGATTCCAGCGGTCGCTTCTCCAGTGGGTGTAAACAACCACATAATAGACCATGGAATAAATGGATTCCTCTGCTCGACCACCGATGAATGGGTTTCGGCACTTACGATGTTGATCAAGGACCAATCATTGCGGCGACAGTTTGGAGAAAGTGGCAGGAATAAAATCATTGATCATTATTCGGTCGAATCAAATACCTCTTTATTTCTTAAACTGTTTGAATAATGGAGTATGAGACCTAGAGCGACAGTCAGAAAAGGTAACATAGGTATCTTATAGCGCACCAGTGTACCAAAATTAAAAGTAGAAACTCCAACGGCAAAAGCGAACGGAATAGAGAACAATAACGCAAAGAGAATGTCAGGCTGCGCAAGACATCTCCATATCCTTACATTACTCTGAAGAAGTACATACAAACAAAAACACAGCAATACGAGACTCTCAATTGCTGATAAGAACATCAGTGGGTTATTGACTTCCCACAAATAAGGACGGAACAACGTGGCATTAATTGCCTGGGGAGCTAGAGCGATCATTGATCCAATTGTACCATCGAGCTCGCCCAACGTGTATCCTGAACCCGCATCTTTGCCCGTTTGAAACCTAATATCATACGCTGTTATGCGCGCTGTTCGTCCAATATTTTCCAATGAATATTTAGCGCTATCTTCACCAGCTCTTACTGCTGCATAATACCCTAACACGCCGGAGATACCCAATACAAATGGAAACAATAATATTTTCAATACTAAACCTCTTGCATACTTAAGATTGGCTAAAAAAATCCAGATTATTGCCGCTGGCAGGAATGTAAGTAGAATATACACTTTGATCGACCAAAGGAGGTATAGTGAACCTAATAGGACAAACGACCTCCTGACTGTTGGTGTATGAACAATGAAAGTCTTGTAGAGTGCATATGTAGCGAATCCAAGGCACCCTAACGTAATTGTATCTTTAAGTAAGCCGGATCCCCAGAAGAAAACGGAAGGAATAAAAAATGACGCAAAGGCCAGCCAGCGATGCAAATGAGGATATTGCTCATAGAAAGCAAGGAAGAACATCCACATACCAAAGAAGCTAAAGAACGCAAAGAGAACTGCTGTAGCTGAGTACGATGAAAAGGTGAACAAGTCAACAAAACCTGCGATCCGAACTATCGTGAAAGAACTCGGATCAGTAATGAAGAGGATCTTCGAAGAATATTTATAGATGCTTGCTTCATTTGTTCCATTGCCTAAAAGCAACTTTATTCCCTTGGTTGGCTCATCCATAAGCGCTTCCCAAATATGGCGGCTTCCGTGCGTATGGTAGGTAAATGTATCTCCTCCTCCGTAATAAAACTGGTAAATAAACCCCAAGGCCAAAGCGCCTATCACCTTAACTGTTAGGGCTGGAAAAAAATAAATGCGATTGACTTCATCAGTGAGCCGGGCCCGAATGAAGTAGCCCCCGATATAAACAAGAATTAAAACAACCGGCGTAACAATAACATCACGTAGCTCCACTTTCGGCTTGTATTTTTTTTCGAAATATATTATTGGACTTTCCTAATCCCCCTTCTCCATCTTCTTCAACCTCCGCTTAGCATCTTTAAAAGCTTCGTCTTTTCTTCCAGCTTTCTTCTTAACGTCTTTAAACCGTTTCTTGGCTTCGTCCTTGTCGCCTTGCTTCTCGGCAATTTCGCCAAGAGCGATCATTGAATACAAGTAATAGCCGGATTCCGTAGCTTCAATTTGCTCGGCGTACTTAATACACAACTCATAATATTTCTTTGCTTCGTCATATTTCCGGCGTGCATCATAGATCTGACCCAGAAAAAAGGCGGCATACCGGCCACTGGTCGCCTCGTAGCCCACTTTGCCGCTGTCAATGTCCTGGAGGATCTGCTTGCAGACCGGCTCTGCTTCTGTGAACCTGCTCTGATAATAAAGCATCCGGGCATAGTATCGGTGAAAGTAGGGATTGTCTGGATAAGTCTGATATAAATATTCGCTGATCTGAAATGCCCTCGGCTGATCGTTTTCGTAACTGTTTAGAATGCGCATCAACCATACCATTGCCTCTGTGCGTGTATAAAATGCGTTGTATGAAACTTCATTCAATTGTTTTAACCCGAGTGCTTTGTCCCCTTTTCGGAAGAACATTAACAGAGGCCTTAACGCAGGATAGTTTTCAGGTACCCATACCGAGAAATAGTTGTATAAAGCATCTCCGAATAACAATTCGGGAGTGAGTCCTTCTTTCGTCTTGCTTGCTTCCAGGTAGTTAATTGCGTTCTTTCCGACAGCAGCAGCTCTTGCCCAATTTCTGCGTTCCTCGTCTGCATACAGTCGGCCCTTAAACCCATAGGCGGCCGCTAGGAAAAACGAGGCTTCGATCTTATAGGGTGGATATTTTTCGTAAAGATTCTCTCCCACAAGAATGGTGCTATCCATGTATGCGAGGAACGTGTCGTCATGAGACAGGTCTTTTGTGTTGGGCATGATCTTCCACCATTCGATCAAACCCATCAAAAAGTAAGGCAGTGGATGCCATGGATATTTTGATTTGAGATACGCAAACTGATGCTCAGCCTGAGGGAACTTGAAGTTATAAAGATCGTTGAGAGCCTGGGAACATTCCAATTGCACATGAAGGTCCGAAATAAGGATGATGGTGGTATCTTTTTTTATTTCGTCCTGTGCTTTAACAGAGTTACCAGCGACACATAGGAATAAAATCATGATCAACCACAGCCTGGCATTCAACGAGAAAGGCGCACAACTCTGCAATAATCTAACGGTGCCACCCCGTGGTTGCAATAAACAACAGTTAATCATAAACTTATGCCCTGAACGCATCTCTCAATATCCAAAAATAATAACATTGGTTCCCATTATCACACTTCATGGAACACGAAACTAAATCATTCTTTGCTGCCGACAAAAGGTTACTTTTTTTGCTACTCTGCCTGGCGACGTTATTGTTACTGTTTATCAAAATCTCCTTCGTTGAAAACGAAACTGCCGCATTTGAGTTCCTCCAAGATCGCCCTGAGGGGTCTATATTAAGGATCATTAGCACCTTAAAGTATATTTCTGTACCGTTTGTTTATCTGTGGAAGTTTACGGTGATCGCCTTCGTAGTTTGGGTGGGATGTTTTATGTTCGGTTATCGGGTGACCTACAGTCAATGTTGGGGAATCGTGCTCGCATCTGAATACATTTTCCTTGTGCCTGAAGTGTTGAAAATACTTTGGTTCATGACCATTCAAACGGATCCCACCTACAATGACATTGGTTCGTTTTATCCATTGTCGCTCATGCACTTTGTTGATTATTACTCGATAGACAAACGGTGGGCTTATCCCCTTCGTGCCTTAAATCTTTTCGAAGTAATCTATTGGTACATCCTGGTAGAAGGCATTCACCACGCAGTACGCAAGGATAGGAAGTATGTGTGGATCATTGTGGCATGCTCGTACATTCTAATCTTTTTTATTTGGCTGATATTTTATGTGATCGTTTACAAATGACCACAAGTTCATCTTGAAAAGAACCTGACGATGCAATCACATACACGATCAATCTGACTGGTAGTCATGCCTGGCCATAGTGGCAAGCTCAGGCAAGTATGGGCGATATCTTCTGTTAATGGTAGACTTCCCCTTTGCAAGTTAAGAGACGCATAGGGTTTTTGCAGGTGTGGCGGCAACGGATAATGAACCATGGTGTCGATCTGACATGAGTCGAGGTATGCTTTTAGCATATCGCGTTTGGTCGACCTTATAACAAAGAGATGGTAGACGGGAAGCGCTTCCTTTCGCGGTAGAGGCAGCTGAATATCGCCAACACTGTACAATCTTTTAATGTATTGATCGGCAAGTTCCCGCCGCTCGTGATTCCATTGATCCAAACATTTTAGCTTTATGCTGAGCACTGAGGCCTGCAATTCGTCAAGTCTCGAATTGATTCCCTCTACTTCACAATAGTTCTTACGCTCAAACCCATAGTTGCGATACTGTCTGACAAAATCTGCTATCTCGTCGCTGTCTGTTGTGATCGCACCACCATCGCCCAATGCGCCGAGGTTTTTTGTTGGATAAAAGCTAGTCGCGTTGATTGCCCCAAAACTTCCCGTCCTCCTTT
>DATHIE010000703.1:0-6016 GCA_035316905.1 Chryseolinea sp.
TCACCAACAAACCTGCGAAATGGGAAGACGCACGAAAACGTTGGAATCACCATTAGGTGTGTGGGGATGAGCGTGAAGGGTGTAGTGCTTTCACGTGTGTGCGCTTGTTGGTGAAGAACACCAACAAGGGCATGGATGTGATATTGGTCCCCCTCACCAACTACTACTCGAACCACCGCCTCCAGATCTGCCGCCGCCCCAACTACTGCCACCTGAAGAACTGCTACTACCAAATGAGGATGAACCACTACTTGATGAATTGCTGCTCGCCACAAGTTGAGCGATAGTGTATTTTGTTTTTCTCTCATGTCCACAGAACTCACAACGATGAAGTTCTTCTCCAGACCCACTCGAGGAATATGACGCAGATTTAATCGTACGCTTGCTTACTGAGTGATAAGCAATAGTCTTACATTTCGGACACGGCTCATACTTGCTACGATTGTTCAGAAAAAAAGACATTTCTACTGATTGACACCCTGTACATTTCCATACATCGTAATCCACGGATTTTAAAGTTTCCTCCTTTTGCATCTCTTTCGAGAGAAATTCATCCTCCGTTTTTTCATTCAGCTTTACCATATCGCCCTGGCATTCCTTACAGTTTCGCGGATAATTGCGATACATACGTTTTCGCGCCAGGTGATAGAAGAAGTAAAACACAAACGGAAGCGGAAACAACAAAGCCATAAAGAACCAGTACCACTGTTGCGTTCTGATGAACTCCACGATCTCATAGTATTCCTGAGTCTTCAGAAACCGGTTAATCACTTTTTTCATTCGCCGCAGACGATGAAAAAGTGTGCCCATGTAATACAGATAAAGCGTAAAGACACAAAAGGCCACGGAATTCTCAGTGCCACTTGTTCCGAATAATGCAATGATCAGTATAGGTATCCCAACAAACTCCAGCGCCCACCACCAACGACTCAGGCGCATTTCAGGATAAGGGGTGTATGCTGGTGACTTTGAATCTGAAAATTTTCCGTTGACTCCTTTGACGATAAAGGCGCTCAACAATCCAATTCCAGGAAATAGCGTAAGGAAAGTAACGAAGCCAACCCAGTCGCTTACTTCATTGGTTTCCCTTGCCTTGACTTCTTCGGCATAATTAGGGTCAGTAAGGATTTTTTCCACCTGCTGTAACCCGCCCAATACACCGGCGCCAGAGTTTCCATTCTTAAACTCCGGAACCATGTAGTCCCGCTGTATGCGTTTACAGACAACATCCGGCAACGTACCCTCCACTCCATAACCTGTGTGAAAGCGAACCGTGCGCTTGTCATTAACCAGTAGCAACAGCAGCCCGTTATCGTTTCCCTTGCTACCAATGCCCCAGGTTGTAAACAGTTTTTGGGCAAATTCAAAAATATCTGCTTCTCCAATCGACTCAACAACAACAACAGCTACCTGTACCGTAGTTTTCTTTTCAAGAGATGTTAGTAATGTGTCAATTTGCATTACGGTTGCCGCGTCCAGAATGGCATCAGGATTGGAAACGTAACTCCCGTTGATCAATTTTTGATTAGGAATGGACTCCAGGGTCGATTGTGCCGTCAACGTAACCGAGACAATCATTAAAAGAAGTGTTGAAATGCTGCGCATCATATTTAAAGATTCCAAAAGATAGTGTTGAAGCAATGAAATTTTGCCACTGTATATCAGCAGTGGATGAAGTGTACGGAATTCCTGTTTATTTACTGACATTTTTAAATTCTTGTTGTCGATTACTGTTCTTTGTGTGTGCTCACCGGGTGAGCACACAGCATAATAAAATGCAGGGTCACAACGTCCACCACGAACCACAAAGAGCACGACGTATTTTTTAGCGATTCACATAGTGATCGTTGTGCCTCCTTTGTGATCGTTGTGACCCTGCATTTATAAAACTCGAGACTAACGCATTTTTCAAAATCTAAGGTATCCATATATGTCGGAGGAAGCCATTATCAAGATAGTTTTGGACGAGGCCTTCTATGTCCATAAGAGAATAGGCCCTGGCATGTTGGAAAGCGTATATAAAACCTGTCTGGCATATCGGCTGCAAAAGCGAGGACTACTTTTGGAAACGGAAAAGCCGGTGCCTGTATTTTTTGAAGAAGTTAAAATGGATTGTGGGTATCGCGCTGACATCCTGGTCGAAAAACAAGTGATTGTAGAAACAAAATCTATTGAGGGTATTGGCCCCCTGCAGGTGGCACAAGTATTAACATATCTTCGCTTTTTGGGATTGAGGTATGGTTTGATTCTCAATTTTGATGTTCTATTGTTAAAAGACGGAATCAGGCGTGTGCTAAATGGGTTTGGTGATAGCATATCATAGGCATCATGAACACCCTGGCAGCTATTAGGATCAAGTGACCAAGGCCGAGGGCTTATTGCACAATTGATTTGTTCGTACACTAGTAAAATATTTTTAATCTTCGCGGCGCATCAAACTCCATATTGGTCCTATCAATTAGTTTTTTTTCCATAGCCATTGTAGCCCGTTGCATAAGCACTGTCTTCAAGCCAAAGAAGCCTTGCTCCTTTCACACAAGAAAAAAAAGCATTGTACGTTTTTGGTTTTCCTTCCAAATCGGAAAAATGTATTTGCCAGTTGTTAGGAAGGTTGTGGTTGCCATCTGATTTCGCGCCTTGAAATTTGAGGTTACCAACCATACCACTTGCAGAACTTAACTCCCAATGGTAGGTGTTACCCGTAAATTGAAAACTTTCAGCTGAGGAATGTGAACTAGCCCCAGCATCTGCCCCGGTATAAACATTCACGTACTGCGTCATGCCGGCGAAACTGGTAGTCCACTTTCCTTCCAAATCTCCGTTGCCTACGGCAAATTTGTTATAGTCAGCCATTTTCCTCAAAGGGTCCCAAACGACGGTTTCTGTATTGTAATCTACTTTGCTAATGTCCAGCCCAAAAGCCCTCACAAAACTGTTTTTATCCGACGATATAAATTCAATCCAGCCACTGTTCCCCTTTTTAAAGAGTGCCACGTAAACTTTTTTGCCTGTCGCATTATCTGTAATATCTGCCGCAATAAAATGAGGTTTTTCGTAATCTGAAGTACCTGAAAGCAGCACAAAATTATTCAGGTTGCTATAGCGGGGAGCGACTAACGTGTTCCAGGCATTGTTTGAAATGGTTTTATAGTCCATACTGGAAACGTCTATCTTAGACGTTGGATAATGAATCAACACTTTTAGTTCACCCTTCACCACCTGTATCCAGTCTTCCTGGACCGTGCTAGTCCATCCATCATCAAAGTTTGAAATCGTAAACGTAAATGCGCTTTTTGCTGCCGGAGAAGTGGGAGGTTGTTTTTTAATTTCCTGCATTGCTGGTTGGCCGCCAGGAAGTTCTATTAAAGGATGGCTGGCAGAAATTGGAGAATAGTAATATGCATTGGTGAAGGTCGAATTAGTGCTAAAAGGGCCTTCGCGTTTTGTTGGTGCGCCCGCCTGTAAAACAAGGTTCCATTCCTGAATGCCTGAGAAATAATGTTTTGTAAACTGGTATGTTACTTTTTCAAGAGCAATGTTCTCGGAGGTTAATAAATTACCCCACTTATCTGCATTGTCTTTTTTACTCCACGCCTCAAGAACACTTTTTTGGGGACTGATCGTAAGATTGTTACCACTGATCTGAAAGGTTCCATTCTCTTTACCTAAAAGAATCTTATTCATCAGCTGATCAAATGTTTTCGTAACAAAGGTATAGGTCCCATTTTCATTAAGAGTATACTGCCGGACGATGTAATTCATGATTCCGTTGTTCTTTCGGTAGCTAGACTGCTCAGTAGCAACCGTTGACCAGGTTCCAAGGATAGAGACGTTATCATTGTTTGTATTAACAGGCAGAGAACTTACTTCAATTTTCTTTAGATCAACGGACTCTAAAAACTTTTCGATGACGCCTTGATAATCTCCTGTGTTCGTTAGGATAACGATGCTCATGCACCTGTTGTTATTACTCGCGGTGACCAGCATGGCTGCCCCTTGCGCGCCATTGTATTCGAAAGGAGCCGCCCCAACTTGTGCATCCCATCCGTTTTCAGAAGTTTTGGGTGCCATTTCCGGTTTCGTTGTAGGCTTGTATGTCTTTACAACCAGTTCCTGCCATTCACTTTCAAAGTCAGCCTCCAAACTTCCCTTGCTGTTTGTGCTCCCATAAATACCGATCTGACAATAAGTACCTTTTTGATCGTTAGTAATAGTATACCCGACGACATTGTTGGTATTGCTTGTTTTCTTAAAACCTGCCGGTACATTATAAGTTGCCAGGTCGAAGTTTTCCTTTTTCTGCGCAAATGAATTTGCCATTGAAAAAGTGAGGAGGACGCAAATTAAATATTTCATACGCTGGAAGATGATTCTATTGGTCGGGTAGTTCAATTACAGAATTAGCAGGTATGTCCGAGTAAAGCCACGCGTTTGTAAAATAAGAGCTATTCATAAAAGGCCCATCTCTTTTGGTTGCGGCGTTGGCTTGCAGCACAAGATTCCATTGTTGAAGGCCTGAAGAGTAGTCCTTTGTAAACTGGTACGCAATTTTTTCGAGCGTCCTGTTTTCAGTGGTTAATATTTTGCCCCAATTATCGGTACCATCTTTTTTACTCCAAGACTCGATTACACTTTTTTGTGGGTTGAGCGTAATGGTATTGCCATTGATTTGATAAGTACCCTGTTCTCTGATTAACAAAAGATTGGGGTATTTATATTTGAACGTTTTTGAATAAAATGTAAAGGTACCGTCAGTATTAAAAGTATACTGCTTAAGAGTCGAACCGGCTGTGCCTTCCGTTCCACTTCTGTACGGTACGACAACACTTATTCCCCATGTGCCAACGACGGATGAAGTGCTATGGCTAGCCTGAACCGGTGCATTCGCCAGATCACGATCGACACCACCTGATTTGGTGTTCAAATTCTCTAAAACGATTGTGGATAAAAATGCCTCAATATCTCTTAAATAATCCTGGCTGTTGGTGATGGCAATGATACTTGCACAGCGTTGAAATCCACTGAAGGTAGTGAGCTTTGCAAGCCCGTCACTGTTATTAAAAGTAAACTTCACGACACCGGTTCTTATTTTCCATCCTCCTGATTCCTGAACTTCATTTAGCTGCCGCAATTCAGTGGGTTTATAATTTTTAACAATCAACTCTTGCCATTCGCTTTCAAAGTCTACTTCTATGCCGCCCTTGCTTATGGTGCTTTTTAAAATTCGGATTTGGCACCAGGTATTACTCTTTTTATTAACGGCCGTATAACTGATAGAATTCGCCGCAACTTCTTTCGCCCAATCTTCAGGTGGAGTGTAAGTAACGAGGTCGAATGTCTCCGTTTGAGCAACCAGACATCCAGCGGACACCAGGAGTAAAATTGCAACGGCAAATCGTTTCATATGCTTGTCGTTCTCTTATTGCGGATTGACCGCTCTTTAATCTTTTGTGATTTTGATATTGCTGATATAATATTTATCGTTTTCGGAGTCACCTCCTCCGGTATAAAATGACATTGCATTGAAGAGGTGCGCTGCCGGAATGGCTTTCTCATACTCCGCTATTTTATTTTTATCAATAAAGACCTGCAAAGTTTCTCCAACTTTCTTAATCGTTACGCTAATTCGGTTGTACTTCTTATTGTTGGAAAATCCGGTGGCAACTAACCATTTAGACCCGTTGAAGTATCCGGGAGGAGCAGGAAACTTAGCATCCAGTGCAACCTCTCCATCTCTTCCATCAAAACCAGGACGAACTCTCAGCTCCAAATAAGATTCGGCATTGCCGGGTGATGTCTCTTTTGCCAACTTAAATGTCAAACTCTTTGCTCCCCACGTGAAATTTTGCGCCGCTACCACGTCGTAGGTCAATGTGAAATTTTGTGGCAATGGTTTTTTTATTTGATTGGGCACTATTGTATAGCCCTTCGCCAAAACGACCCAGTTGCCCCCCAGTCCATCAGGCTTTGCAACCACGCTGGAAGATCCATCCTGCGCTAAATTAGTTTTCCAACC
>DATHIE010000704.1:0-3328 GCA_035316905.1 Chryseolinea sp.
AATTGCGGGTGTCGACCCTGCGCACATGGGAATTGGGCCCGTACCCGCCACCCGAAAGGCGTTAAGCAGGGCGGGGCTTAGCGTTGGTGATATCGGTTTGGTGGAGCTTAATGAAGCATTTGCTTCTCAATCAATAGCATGCATCAGAGACGTCGGTTTCAACCCCGACCTCGTCAATGTCAACGGAGGAGCTATCGCGCTTGGTCACCCGTTAGGATGCAGCGGCGTCCGCATCAGCGCGACTTTAATTCATGAAATGAAGAAACGTAACGTGAAGTATGGACTCGCAACGATGTGTATAGGCGTTGGACAGGGAGCTGCGGTGGTGTATGAGAATGTCAGCACCCCCTGACCCCCTTTAGGGGGAAGTAATTAGAACCGGAAATTAATTACTAGGTGCATTTAAGTCCCGTTAAGGGGATTTAGGGGTTTCGAAGTGCGGAACTAAATAGAAAGTGTATTCAAGTCCCCTCGAGGGGATTTAGGGGTGTTAATGAGATACTTTTTCGAAATATCATATCATGGAAAAAACTACGCAGGCTGGCAGAACCAGGCGAATGCAGTAGGCATTCAATCCGTCATCGAAAATGCACTCTCGAAGATGTTCCGGTCCCCCATAGCAATAACCGGCAGTGGGCGCACAGATACTGGTGTTCATTGCGAGCAGCAGTTTTTCCATTGTGAGCTCGAAAAAACATTCGAAATCGACGACCTCGTTATCAAGCTCAATTCATTTCTACCTAAGGATATCGTTGTAAAAGCTATCCGGAAAGTAAAACCGGACGCGAATGCAAGGTTCGATGCCTATGAACGAAGCTATATCTATAAAATAACAAGGACGAAAAACCCATTTCTTGAGGGACTGGCGTGGTATTTTTTTAAGCCGCTTGATGTCCAAACCATGAATAAGGCCGCTGCGTTAATATTAGGCGAACATGATTTTGAATGTTTTAGTAAGGTAAACACAGACGTAAATCACTTTCTTTGTGACATAAAAAAAGCGGAGTGGAGGGAAGAAGGACAAATGCTGGAATTTTCAATTACTGCTAATCGTTTCCTCAGGGGAATGGTCCGCTCAATTGTCGGGACGCTGCTGGATGTCGGAGCCGGGAAGACCTCATTGAAGCAATTTCAAGTCATCATTCACAGCCGCGATAGAAAAAAGGCGGGGCCGAATGTTCCTGCACAAGGATTGTATCTGGTAAAGGTTAAATACCCTCCAGGGATCTTTGTCAGAGAATCCCTGCCCCATTCGTCAAACGACTAGATTTTAAAAATAAACGTGGAGAAAGAAAAAGTAAGCAGCGGTAATATCATCGATTGGTCAGTACTCAGACGGCTGATGAAATTCGTTACTCCTTATCGCGGAAGGTTTACCACGGTGGTAATACTCACGTTTCTGTTGGGCGTTCTGGCTCCAACAAGGCCTCTGCTGATACAATACACTCTCGATAATGATGTATCTGTCGGCAATTACGACGCGATGGTTAGGATGATGCTGATCCTGACCGCGTTGCTTGTATTCAATTCCATCGCACAATACGTTCACACTTATCTCTCCGGATGGCTTGGCCAGCAGGTAATACGTGATATTCGCGCAAAACTATTTGGACATGTTATCAACCTTCGTCTGAAATTTTTTGACAAGACTCCTATAGGCAGACTTGTAACACGAACAATCTCGGACGTTGAAACATTAGCCGATGTATTCAGCGAAGGGCTCGCGGCAATGGTGGGCGATCTTCTCCAGATCGTATTTATCCTCGCATTCATGTTCTATCAGGACTGGAGACTCGCATTGTTGAGCTTGTCAACAATTCCCCTGCTTCTCATCAGTACTTACATATTCAAGGAAAAGATAAAGGTTGCATTTAACGACGTACGGAATGCAGTGGCAAATTTGAATTCATTCGTGCAGGAACACATATCCGGGATGAACATTGTGCAGATCTTTGGAAGCGAAAAGAGGGAATTCGAAAAATTCAACGAGATCAATGAAGACCATAAACAAGCGAACCTGAGATCTGTGCTTTATTATTCGATCTATTATCCGGTGGCTGAAATTATAGCGGCAGCCGGAATTGGTTTGCTGGTATGGTATGGCGCAAAGGGCGTGATAAACTACCAGGAAACCGGGCTTACTATCGGCAAGCTCATTGCCTTCATAATGTACATTCAGATGTTCTTCCGTCCTATCAGGATGATAGCTGACCGTTACAATACGCTGCAGATGGGAATTGTTAGTTCATCGCGTATCATGAATTTATTGGATTCAGCTGAACACGTTCAGGATAACGGAACGCGAAGGGTAGAACACGTGCAGGGTGAAGTGACATTCGAACACGTCTGGTTTGCGTACAACGATGCTGATTATGTTTTGAAGGATATTAATCTCGATATCAAGCCCGGAGAAACAGTTGCTATGGTCGGAGCTACTGGTGCCGGCAAGTCTTCGATCATAAATCTGCTTAACCGTTTTTATGAGATCAACCGTGGGGCTATACTCGTCGATGGTGTAGATATCAACGAATATGAACTGGGAGGGCTGAGGAAGAACATCGGTGTCGTACTTCAGGATGTGTTTTTGTTCAGTGATTCTATCCTGAAGAATATTACGCTTGGTAATAAAGATGTCACAGAAGAAATGGTGTGGCATGCCGCCGACCTTGTCGGGGCGCGAAAATTTATCGAACGTCTCCCGGGAAAACTTTCCTATAACGTAATGGAACGCGGGGCGACATTAAGCGTCGGTCAACGCCAGCTGATCTCATTCATAAGGGCTATGGTATATGACCCTAAGATCCTGGTTTTGGATGAAGCGACCTCGTCCGTGGATACGGAAACCGAGGAAATGATACAGCAGGCAATTCTAAAGATGATGCGGGGACGTACAGCCATTGTTATTGCCCACCGGCTGTCCACCATCCAAAAAGCCGATAAAATCATTGTGCTCGACCATGGTGAGATTAAGGAAGTTGGCCGGCACGAGGATCTGTTGGCCCGCGATGGGTATTACGCCCAACTCCACAAGATGCAGTATAAAGAGTTTGTTTGAGGCTATTATCGTCCGAATAGGTCCGTATTCGAACCCCATGATCGGCAAAACCTCTATATTTGCCTTCAATGTGTATTCACAAAATACTTCTATTGGCGTGTTTTTGCCTTTCGAGCGTTGTTGCGCTTTCACAAAAGGCAAAGATCTACAATGGAGGTAAGAGTATGTACACACGGGAAAGGTACAATTCGGCTGCCCGCTTCAAGGGAGCCAAGGCCAAAACGTTATGCCCTATTTTCGAGACAAGCAGGTATCCTTATCAAGGAATAGGGA
>DATHIE010000705.1:0-3340 GCA_035316905.1 Chryseolinea sp.
TAGCGAGCAATGGAAAGTCAAAGACCTTGAAGAAGTGTTCATCTACAAAAACACAGTTGTCACCCCTGAAATAACGGTCATCAACCTTGGCGTTGAAGTCGCCTGCGGGCATTTGGCGTGAGTATTCTTCTATTTCCGGAAAATCTTTTGCCATGGCAGGTCCTATAGTAGGATATGTGATAGTACCATGCTGGATCAACTTCCCATGTTGAAAACGGTCATTGGTGACTCTGTAAATACGATCGAGCTTAGTATGGAACTTGTCATAGCTCAACTCCACCATTACAAACTGAAGGATAAGCAAGCAAGCCGCCAATCCGATACCCAAGCCAAAAACATTGATCCCCGAGAATACTTTGTTCTTGAGGACATTCCTAAACGCAACCAACAGATAATTCCGTACCATACCCACCTTGATTAGTTGAAATGAAAATCTATGTCTTAAAACTATTTCCGGACGAAAGAACCGGAGAACTCCCATCCAAAAACGTCGGCCTGCCTTGCGGTCGCCAACGATCGATACATCGCGTTGAAATTGTTCCAGCAAATCGCCCTCAATTCCCTCGTACAGTTTTGGAGGACAGAACCATTCCAGGAAACGAAGCGCTGATGCGGGCGGTAGAATCTTTTTATTATGTTGGCCGTCTTCCATCATTTGCGCTGTGTATTCTTAGATACCGGGCTTTAGTCCGACGATTACAAATTCCCCACAATTTTTAGTTGAGGGATCAGTTTCCACAAGTCCATACGCGACTCCTTCATTGCCCTCAGCATAGCCAATCCCGCATTCGTTATCGTGAATATCCTTTTTCGTCTTCCGCCACGCGAGTTTGTCGCACCTCCCATTTGTGACTTTACCAGTCCTTTGTCTTCCAACCTGTACAGCGTGACGTGAACGGCGCTCAGGTTGGACTCCCTACCAAGGCGTTCTTTTATCTCATTTACTATGGAATTCCCGTACGAATCGTCTTGAAGGATTCCAACCATGGTTAATACCAGTTCTTCAAATTCTCCGAGGTACTCTTTAGGCATTTGTATAATGTTTGTTAAACAAATGTATCATTAGTATATATTTTGTAAAAGAAATAACGCAATTTTTTTCTCAGACGCGCCAAAAAGGATTATTTATTCGTATTTAAGGGTTTCTGCCGGCCGGCTTAACGCAGTTCTTATAGTGTGATAACTAATCGTCGCGAGCGCAATCAATAATGAAATGGCTCCCGCAACAATGAATACTTCCCACCCGACATCTACTCTGTATTCGAATGATTGAAGCCAGCTCTTCATTAGATAAAAGGTTATTGGAACAGAAAGGAGAAGTGATACAGCGATCAGAGCTACATAATCCTTAGAAAGAAGCACGAACAATGAATTTTCGCTCGCCCCCATTACTTTGCGAATTGAAATTTCTTTAACCCTGTTCTGCATAGCGAGGGAAGCCAATGCATATAATCCCAGGCTCCCAATGGTCATGGCGAGTAACGTAGCTATCTGCACTATCTTGCCCAGGTTCATATCGTTGCGATATTGTTCCGCCAGTGCCTGGTCGACAAAATCAAATACAAATTCTTCATCTCCTGTCAATCGGTTCCACACTTCCTTCACCTTCTCGATCGACGTTGTAAGGTTGCCGGGATGTAAGCGTATCATAAGTTTCGGAACCGGAGTATATCCAATATTGACGTTTTGTGCACCTTGAAGGATGATTGCCGGATCCATCACAATAACCAAAGGAGTAACTTTAGTGTAAAGTGATTCATAGTTAAAATCTCTAACCACGCCAATGACTTCGTGGTCGCCAAAATTCTTTCCAGGCAATCCTTTGCCAACCGCATCGCTCCATCCATATTCCTTTAGGAGAGATTCATTCACAATTACCCCTCTCTTATAATCTGTGGGACTTTCCTTTGAGAAATTACGACCCGCTGCGAACTCCATTTTCAGGGTTTGCATATAGTCGTAATCAACAATGTTCAAATTGAACGTTCTGTAAGTGCCATTATCGTCTGTATATCCGATGTTCGTCCAGCCTCCATATCCAAAATCATGTGAAGAGGCTCCAACGGAAATTACTTCAGGAGTTTTTGAAAGCTCAGCTTTAAACTGTTCAGCCTTTTCAAAGCCGGTCCTGACACGTTCCACCAGGCGTCCACCTCGCGGCACATTCAATTGAACAACCATAAGCTGTTCCTTGTCATAACCAAGGTTCTTGTTTTGAAGGAAGCTTAGTTGTTTGCGCATGACCAGTGTACTCGAAATGAGAAAAATGGAAAGCATCAACTGCACGCCTACGAGAACTTTCCGGAGTCCTTGCTTGCTGTTTCCGGATACCAGTTTACCTTTTAGGATAGCTATCGGTTTGAAATTGGAAAGAACGAACGCAGGATAGCTGCCCGCCACTAAACCGATAATGATCACGAGCAGAACGGCCATAAAAACAGAAAAACCATTCGGTTCGAATAAAAGCTTTTTACCTGATAAGTCGTTGAACAACGGAAGTGCTAAAACCGACACAACAACTCCGACCGCTAACGATATCATTGTCACAATCAACGCTTCTCCGATGAATTGAAAGATCAACTGCAATCTTTCGGCACCCACAACTTTTCGGATACCTACTTCTTTTGCTCTCTTAATGGATCGGCCTACTGACAAGGTCACAAAGTTTATGCATGCGACTGCCAGAATAAGGATTGCGATAGCTGCAAGAATGTAAGAATATTTAGGATCGTTCACTTCTGCGAGGCCTGTTGGGAACGCGGTATCGAGGTGAACCGCTGTGAGAGGTTGAAGGCCGGCCGTGTACTTACTATTTGTGAAGGCCTCCTCTCCCATTGCCGTTTTTAGCATGGACGGGAACTTCTGGACCACTGTGTTTGGATGAACACCTTCCCGCAGTAACACAAATGTTTCCGGAGTTACATTAAACCATTCCGAATTCAATGTCTGCTCATTGTATAGTTTTGGATAGTTCAGGTCAGAGATCAACAAGTAGAAACGGATGCTTGAGTTCGAGGGAAGAGTCTCGACAACAGCTTTCACTTCAAAGTCTTCAAACCTCTCACCTAGCTGAATGGAAATTGTTTTACCTATCGAATTAATAGTCCCAAAATACTTTTGCGAAGTGTAACGATTGATCACTACACCGTTCTGGCTTTTTAGCGCATCAAGGCTTCCGTTCACCAGCGGAAAGTCGAATACATCAAAAAAGTGCTGTCCTCCGAAAGTCACCGTTTCGGAAAACTGGTCCGCTCCCACTTTCACCTGCGTACCCTGTTTGTGAATTCTCACTTGTTGTTCGACTTCGGGAAAACTCTCCTTGAGGGCAGGCCCTAATGGA
>DATHIE010000706.1:0-15181 GCA_035316905.1 Chryseolinea sp.
TTTTACCTTATAGAAGTAATCTTTCTCTCATGAAGATCATAATTTCCCTTTCCTCCATTATCGTTCTACTGATATTTCCCGCGTGCAGGCAAACTTCCGAAACTGAATCGGCGCATCCCGGAGAATCCTACCTGTCCTTCGCCGATGATGGCGCATGGTGTTGGTTTTCTGATCCGCGCGCCATCTACTTTAATGGAAAATATCGGAGAACCTATGCGGGTTGGATAGATCAAACTGGAAATGTTATGGTTGGTTTTTATGACCACGATCGCAAAACAATTGAGACAACGATCCTGCACAAAGAACTTGAAGTAGATGATCATGATAATCCCGGTCTGTTCCTTGACAAGGAAGGAAAACTGTGGCTGACTTATTCCAAGCACAGCGGCGATCGTATGTACCTTGTCAAAGCGAAAAATCCGGAAGACATCTCCACATGGGAACCCACGCGCAGCCTGCAGTTGAATGACACGATTGCAAATTCTGGAAGCAGCAACACATATACCTACACCAACCTTTGTCAGTTGGCCGATGAACGAAACACGCTGTACCTGTTCTGGCGCGGCGCGGACTATAAACCCAATTTTTCTACATCGACAGACAATGGAGAAACCTGGTCGCCAGGAAAAATTCTCATCCTTCCTGAAAGGCTCTATAGAGACCGGCGTCCTTATGTAAAAATCTCTTCCAACAGCAAGGATGCCATTCACGTTGCGTTTACAGATGGCCATCCGAACAAAGAGCCAACGAACTCCATCTACTATGCGAAATACCGCGATGGCTACCTGTACAAGGCAAGCGGAGAAAAGATCAAATCATGGTCAGATTTGCCCGCAGAACCACGCGAGACTGATGTGGTATACGACGGGACAACAACAAAAGAAAAAGCCTGGATCTGGGATGTCACCGAAGACCAGCAGGGTGATCCCGTGATCGTTTATTCGCGATTCCCCAATGATTCCACTCACGTTTATTATTATGCCGTGTGGGATCAAGGCCAATGGGCTAATCACAAACTTTTAAATTCCGGACGCTGGTTCCCACAGACTCCACCAGACTCCATTGAAACCGAACCTAATTACTCCGGAGGAATTATCATCGATCACCAGGATCCCTCCACAGTTTATCTGTCTCGCATGAAGAATGGAAAATTTGAAATTGAAAAATGGACGACATCAGATAAAGGAAAAAACTGGAATGTTACGGAGGTCACCACCAATTCAAAGTTTGATAACGTACGCCCTTTTGTGATTCGTAACCACCCCACTGACGGTTCACCCACGGTCCTGTGGATGAATGTTAAAAAGTATATTCATTATACGGATTATGAGACTGCTGTTAAGATGGATGTTTATCCTTGAGTTCACTCTCCGTAAAGAGACCCGACATTATGGGCTAAAGCCCGATGAGGTTCTTACCATCAGTTACGCTGGGCTTTAGCCCTGATAGGGCGCTGAATTGAATAGTTACATCATGACGTTTACTCACTTTTCTCCCTTAGTATCGGCAATCGAAAGGCCCATAATAAAAAACAGTATCCCACAAATAATGCAACAAATCTCAATCTGTCTGCCAGAATCCAGGTATGAACCATTCGTTCCATCTCATCAGATGATTTACCCTCTCCGGCCTTAGCCATGATTGCTTCGTTAATGGGGAACACAACTGTCACTGACAGTATCAATCCTAATGCAATTGTTAGTACAGTTATCAATAAAAAATTCCTGTGCCGTTTACTGTTCCAGCCCAACAATAAACAAATAATAATTGGAGCTATCCTGATGACCATCCATTTTGGGCCGTAAAAATCCAACAAATATTCATAAGCTCGCGTACCTCCAAAAAATTCCTTTACAGAACCGGGAAGCGGTTCACTCCAAAGAGGCAGAACAACGATCATATGAAACATTGTTCCTCCTATCCAGATACTTAAATTGATTACAGCCAACCACAAAAAAATCAGGAAGAGTTTTTGACGCGCTGTCATTATATACAAGTTAACTTCATGGCATTGCAAAAGCAATGTGGCGTTCATCGAAAATATTTTGCTTTACATCACTGACTATCTTTGGAACTTTCATCCAAGACCGTCTTCTCTCCTCAGTGGTGTCATCCAGAGCGGCTTCTCTTTTTATAAAGACTTGCTCATAAGAAATGGAGCACACTCTTATTTAAAATAGCTGCACGCTCTCGCGAAGGATCCGCCTAGCATAAGGAACAGTATTCCTTTGTTAACCGGCTAAATCGAAAGTGCAGTGATATGTGGTTCAGTTCATCAGGCCTGACAGTTTGTTTTTAATCGCAGAGAATTTTTTAGTGCCAATTGAGCGTGCGCATTAGGAGAGATAGTTTGTGCGATCAAAGAATGAGTGTAAGCACAGAGGACCGCAGATAAATGCAGGCGCCCTCAACGAGTGTCATCCAGAGGAGATTCATTGGTCTGCGGCTTTTGCGGTAATCCTTTGCCTGCTTTGCGTGAACCTGCCTTTCCTTCGAAATTCGACATTCGGCGTTCGACATTTGCATTTAAACATTCTTCATTCTTCATTCTTCATTCTTCATTAACCATCAACAATTAACAATTAACAATTAACAATTAATCATTGCCATCCCCCGCCTCCGTATCCTCCTTCGGCGCAAAAGCAGCAACCGAAGATGACCATTGTGCCGTTGTCACCATTTGAAGTGTGCCTGTGCAGTCTAGGCCAAGTGAGGGTAAAGGCATAGTTTTCGTTTTCTTACCCGACTGGATCGTGAATTTGTCATCGAGTGTCAATTCAAGCCTTGCCACCGGGTCCTGCGGGAAGTCGTAATGATGAATTCCGAACATGGTCTCCATACTGCTGGGCACAGTTACTGGTGCGATACCCGGACAGATTGTGATATTTTCAAGTTGAATGCCAACGTTAGGGATGTTGACGTCCAGCGTGATACTGAGTTTTTTCATATCCGAGGACCACTTGTAGAAAGCAGTAAAACCTAACTCTGGCGTTGATCCCAGGCGATAGGGAAGCTGTCCGGACCTGGCCGCAACGTTCCTGTTATCTTTTACGTCGCATCCAGCGGACTTACACGTTATACGAGTTTGTCCACCTACAGAATAGGTTCCCTTTGACCCGATCGAGAAGGGCTGGCCAGCCATACTGAGAATCGGATCTACCCGTGGTGGTTTCGGACTCTCGCCGGGCTTTGATCGGTAAGAATGTATATCCGCACGTAACCTGAGATTGAGTATCGCTTCGGTGGTCATTCCGATCTCATCCTTGGAAAGATTTATAGGTATTGTCCATTCGGAAAGAGGTACGACATTGCTCTTATTACCGCGTACCGATACAATGACGTCTCCTGAGGAGCCCGGGCCGGTATCAGGCAAGGTGCAGACGATAAGGTCCTCACTCCATTCATCCCAGGGAACAGCAACTCCATCCACGGTCACTATCCCGTCTGTTTTTCCCGGATTTTCGCCAAATAAACCTTTGATTCGCATCTCGCTGTAGGAATCCACCATGTCGATGTATTCAATAGAGGGAGTAAGGATAGGCTTTGTTTCCACAGTTGTGTAATGAGTGATTTTACCTCCACTAGTACTTTCCCCCAGGTTAAAACTTTTCAGGTCCTCGAAGATGGCAGCGACGTCAAACGGGCGCTGGACGGGATCTTCCATAGGAACAGCGCTGTCGTGTGCACCTAGGAGGCGATCAAAGATGTACCTTGCTGTGGGTGTTCCCGCAACCTGGCTCTTTGGTTTAGTCCAACCTATGTATGTTGCCTCTCTATTTCCAGCTTTCCACATCATGATATCTTTGAACGACATGGCATTTTCCCTAGTGCTATTGCAAGCGTCAATGAATAGAAAAGCATTTTCCGCAAAGGACATGTATTCATAAACAAACGCTTTTGTGATCCCATAGTGCCATTCCGCTTTACCGGGAACATCATGCACAACAAAGCAATATGCAAGGCGAAATTCGTCAAGCTCATCTTTATAGATTTTGTCATTTTCCTCGGTTTCAAGGTTTGTAGTCGAAAGCGCGAACACACGGCTTGAATCTTTCTTTGGTTTCTCTAGCCCTGAACCGCCGTGCGTCCGTATATAAAAGATGCCCAGATCCTTAACTGCCTTCAAATTTTCAATCGATGCATCTTTTAGATCAACCGTATAGTTGGTTTTTGATTTTGCAAAGAGTTCTTTCAGGAATTGCCTATCCTCTATGAATGCTTTGCCCAATCCGTGAAACAATGTTACAGTATTGGTTTTTGGCACACCTTGTGTTCGTCCTGTAGGAGACGGCAAACTGTTATTGACCCTTGAACCTTCCTCCATTGCCAAGCGACCACCTTCCTCCTCGGCACCTTCCCAGTTCGGAATGAACATCGCCAATCGCCCGTCATTAAAGTATGCCCATACATTATTTTCTAATATCCCAGCCGCTTCAAACTCTGGCCTTGTGTTTAACCATTGTACTAGTGTCTGTTGCGCAACTTCTGATCTCAGATCTCCAAGTAGATCAACGAATGCTGCACATTCTCCCAAAACTTTGTGCCGGTCTTTATCAGAAATTGCTTCTGTTCCTGGCGGTGGATTGTTTCCGGAAGGTATTGGAATCTCTTCGATAGCTTCGCTACATGTCATAGCAGCGATGCCTGTTACCATTATGAGGAGAATTTTTTTCACGACAGATAGCATAGTCATTGAGGATCTAGGTGAGTAGATGAATCAAAAGTATATCGATTCAACGCCGCTATCAATCACCTAAAAACGTGAATAAAATGTTGTATTTAAAAAATCCCCTGAAGGAGTGATGGTCACCTCAACCTGTTAAAGGGTACATTCATTATAAGGATTATGAGGACCATTGAAGCTGTCATCCCTTTGAGAGGATGTCATCCAGAGCGGCTTCTCTTTTGATAAACACTTACTCATAAGAAATGGAAGCACACTCTCATTTAATATAGCTGCACGCGCTCGCGAAGGATCTGCCTAACGATTTGCACGGATGATTCCGGCAGTTCCTTCGCGCAAGGATTCACCTGTTGTAAATCAATTTGCAAAACCCATTCCATTGACGCAGTCCTTTGAAAATGCACCAACCGCTCTGGATGACATTCCCATAGGACATTATGCTGCTATCTGATATTGTTCATTGCTCCAAAATTTGGTTAAGTCAACTGAAGTTCATAAATTCATTCACTCCAAAATCGTTAGCTATGACCTCTATACGTATCGTTGCAGTCTGCCTGCTTGCCTTGAATATTCAATCAGCATTTTGTCAAAATAAGATCTGGGGAATGACCGCAATGGGTGGGTCTCATGGATTCGGGGTGATCTTTACGACCAATACGGATGGGTCGGACTATAAGGTTATCCATCATTTTGATGGTGTGAGTGGTTCATTGCCTGAAAGTAAATTGGTGAAGGCCCCGAATGGCAAGTTCTACGGGACCACCCTTAGTGGTGGAATCCATAATGATGGGGTGCTTTTTGAAATTGATCAGAACGGAAATTTTAGCAAAAAAATAAATTTTCATGACGGCACTACTGGGTCAAGAATTCAGGGAGGGTTGTCTTTGGGTCACAACGGAAAGTTATATGGTGCAGCATGGTCTGGAGGAACGAATTATGACGGAACTATTTTCGAGTACGATATTCAAAATCAAAAACTAAACAAACTTGCCGATCTGGATAATGAGGGTCTCGCCACGGGCTCATTTCCCTTTGGGTCGTTAGTCCTTGCCTACAATGGCAAATTTTATGGCACCTGCTATGCCGGAGGTGAAAATACTCTTGGGGTAATTTTTGAACTGGATCCCACAACCGGGACAGTCACCAAAAAATTTGATTTTACTGCGAATACCGGAGGTAGGCCGGCATTCAATATGACATTGGCTACGAATGGAAAACTTTATGGCACTGCCGGGAGCGGTGGAACGTATGGCTTCGGTACGATCTTCGTTTTTGATCCCATAACCGGCAATTGTGAGAAGGTCCATGATTTCGACGGACTTGAAACGGGAGCAGTACCACTTGGCACGTTAACCCTTGCTTATGACGGAAAACTTTACGGGACTACTTCATGGGGAGGGCAACACAACAACGGAATTCTTTTTGAGTTCGATTATCGTCGTCAGACTATTACCAAGCGATTTGATTTTGATGAGATCAATACAGGAAAGGCGCCCCGAAGTGGATTGCTCCAATCTTCTAATCATAAATTATATGGAACCACCGAGCAAGGAGGCATTCATGGTCAGGGGGTTATTTTTGAGTTCGATCCGAAGAATGGAAGTTTTGTCAAGAAACTTGATTTCTCATTGCCAAATGGCGGGCAGGCTCAAAGTTGTGAGATGACCCTCCTGGGTAATTACGACAGGGCTCTCCAGGCAATTCATTTTGATCTTTTGCAAACGCTCGACATCGAGAAGCCTATAGTTAGTTTGCCAGCCACGGCAAGCAGCGGCCTACCTTTGGTCTATTACAGCTCTGATCCGGACGTGGCGACCGTTTCGGAAAATGAATTGAGCATACACAAAATCGGGACCGTAACCATCACAGCGACACAAGCGGGCAATGCTGATTTTCAAGCGGCCCCTGATGTTTCGCGTATACTGAGCGTTGATAGCGTAGCGAAAACTGAACTTATTACAGCAATTGAGAAAAATCCAGAAGCGGTATTTGATGTTATTGTAAAAGAGAATCCATTCAGAACGACGTTAAAATTTCAAGTGAACTCAGCCTATCAAAGTGCTGCGAGCATTGTGTTATATACGATGAAGGGGGAACGTGTACATGAATCTCTGGAGCAAACTAACACTGCCCTTGAATTTCAAATGGATTTCAAACCAGGGATCTACCTCTTAGGTGTTCAAACCGAGCAAGGACGAAAAGTTTTGAAAGTGCTGTGTATGAATTGAGGGGCTTCTCTCTTCAGCGAGTGTCATCCAGAGCGACTTCTCGCTTTATCCCAAAGTGTGTGTCATCCAGAGCGGCTTCTCTTTTTATTAAGACTTGCTCATACGAAATGGACGCACACTCTTATCTAATATCACTGCACGCCATCGCGAAGGATCCGCCTAACGATTTGCACGGATGATTCCGGCAGTTCCTTCGCGCAAGGATTCACCTGTTGTAAATCAATTCGCAAAACCCATTCCATGGACGCAGTCCTTTGAAAATGCAGCAACCGCTCTGGATGACATTGCGTAGAGTTGATGTGGGACGACCTTTGAAGCTGTCATCCTGAGCGGCTTCTCTTTTTTTAAAGACTTGCTCATAAGAAATGGAGGCACTCACTTTATTTAATATAGCTGCACGCGCTCGCGAAGGATCTGCCCAACGTTTACCGTGCATGATTCCGGCAGTTCCTTCGCGTAAGGATTCACCTCTTGTAAATCAATTTGCAAAACCCATTCCATTGACGCAGTCCTTTGAAAATGCAGCAACCGCTCTGGATGACATTTTCTTAGTAGACTACTCCAATGAAAAAGCAATGTATCCTCCTTTGAAATTATTGTCTTGTTCACCATTCACCGAGATCACAACATACTGCTTATTCCCAACCGCATACGTCGACGGAATCGAGCTCGCCATTCCCGGCAGCCTGTGCTCCCATAAAACTTTTCCAGTCTTCTGATCAAAGGCACGCAACATGTGGTCGTATGTAGCGCCGATGAAGATCAGACCTCCTGCGGTGGCAATCCCCCCACCGCGGTTGAACATGCCGGAATTTGGAATGCCCATCTTTTTAAATTTCGGATCTTCGCCGAGTGGAGCCTGCCATAGGATGTCGCCGGTGTTAAGGTCGATGGCGGTCATGGTACCGAATGGAGGAGCGATGGCAGGATCACCTTCGGGATCAAGATAGAAGCTGTATCCATTGAAGCCATAGGGTTCATTGTTCTGCGGAATGTCTGTTGTCTCGAATGACTGTTGTACAGCGGTGTCCTTGACATACGCGACAATGGATGCAATCTGCTCCTCGGACAAAAATTTAAACGACGGCATTGGGTTAGCGCCCGTCTTGATGATACTCGCGATCTGCGCGTTCTTATATTTTTTTACACGGGATGTGAGATCAGGACCGACACCCGTTCCTTTTTTATCAGCACCGTGGCAGTTGCTGCAGTATGTTCTGAATAAGATTTCGGGGTTGAGCTGATTGGCTGCACGGATCTTTTTCAGGTCCGTAAGTTTCAGGATCATGGGGATGTCAGTGGAGTTAACGAACAGCCTATTGGTTTCCGGGTTCACCGAAGCACCACCCCAGTTCGCACCACCATGCGCAGTCGGAAGCATGAGCAGTCCTTCCATTGATGGCGGCTCATATACACCTGTTTTGTATTTGTTTTTGGTGATCTCTTCTTTGATCCACGCGGATGAACGGCCAAAATATTCTTCCTTATATCCCTGACGCGCAAATGGCGGATTTACGGGCAGTGGTTGTGTAGGCCACGGTTTTTCTCCTGGCATACTGCTGACGGTATCAACAGGTACTTCATTCACTCCATATAAGGACTCGCCGGTTACGCGATCAAATAGAAACAGGTATCCCATCTTCGTGACGAGCGCCACGGCATCGATCTCTTTTCCATCGCGCTTGATGGTAACGAGATTGGGAGGCGAACCATTGTCGCGGTCCCAAAGGTCATGGTGCGTGGTTTGAAAATGCCAGATACGTTTGCCTGTTTTTGCATCGAGCGCCAGTAAACAATTCGCGAAAAGATTTTGACCAGGACGATCAGCTCCGTAAAAATCAAACGAAGGCGACGCAGTCGGGATGAATACCATGCCCCGTTTTGTGTCCAAAGCCATTCCTGCCCAGCAATTAGCCCCACCGTTGCGCTGCCGGGCGTCAGAATTCCAAGTGTCAGCGCCGAACTCACCCGGTTTCGGGATCACATTAAAGACCCATTCCAGTCTACCTGTATTGATATTGAACGCGCGGATATCTCCTGGTGTAGACGGAAGTTCATCCGGCACTTTACATCCCACGATAAAAAGATCATCGTACACAACTCCCGGCGCGTTGCTCGACACCGGCACACGCGTACGCATGGAGTCAGGCACCTCCAGCCCCTCATAGAAATCGACACGACCGTTGTTTCCAAAGTCTTTCATGACGGCGCCATTCTCCGCGTTGATGGAATACAGCGTTCCTCCGGAAATAAGAAAGATTCGATCAGGGTTACCCGGATGGTACGTCATTCCCTTCGACCAGTTGGGAATAGCCGATGTATCCGGAACAAACTCCCACAACAACTTGCCTGTAACCGCCTCGACTGCAACGAGCTTATTCGAAGGCATCAGTCCGATGACGCGATTTTCCACCATTACCGGATTGAAATAAACACCACCCCCTTCCGTACTATCCTCATAACGCCAGAGTTCCTTCAGCTGTGTGACATTCGAAGTGTCAATGTAATTCAGTGCCGAGAACTTGTTATTGGAAAAATCATGACCGAAAGTAGGCCACGTGGAGTCGGAGTCTTGTTTGCCAGGTGTGCATCCAATTACGAAAATCAAGGAAGCGCAACCAAGTAGCAGGCGGTTCAGTTGTAATATCATCATGCAATGTATTATGGCTCCAAAACTATCAATATCTGAAGCCCTTTCCTACGAGACACGTCATGTCGAGCATGCGTACTTCATCGAGCGATGCACTTCCACCGAGACATCCCCTTCCGAGCTCACTACATCTGTGAACAAAACGTGCTAGTGCCGGTATAAAGGGCCGATTGTTCAAGTGTGTACGTCTTCCCTTTCTATGCTTTCGAATCTCGTTTGTATCGTCCTTCATAGATTGAAGTATTGCAGACAATGTGTGCGCCGGCCGAGTGTGTTTTTTTTCACCACCGAGAAGCTCGGGGCAGGCGCAAAGGAATTGTTCGTAGGTCTTAACGTGATGTGTTTAAGATGGCGTGAGTGCGACTCAAGGATTGCAAACGCAAAGTGCGCAGATTGAATACATTTTTCTGCGCTCTTTGCGACATTCCTTTGCGGCCTTTGCGTGAAATGCATTTGTTTGCGAACCGACATCCTCCGCTCAGGAAGATCTTCATTGAAAGAACGCCCCTGATGAAAGGTTCGCTAAATGAGGAAAATAGACGTCTGCAACCCACTACTAAACCTACTCCTCGTCACTCCCTTTTCTTTAACAAAGTAGGAAACTATAGTATCTGAAAACTCCCGTTTGCATTTGAACGTCTTCGGGACTTTTTTGATTTTATTGGCTTGCAAAAGACCCGCTAATACAACCTTATCTTTCGCACCAATTTCCATTTTGGGCTTGATCTCGGATTCTATTGCTTTAATAATAGCATTGATCTCTTCAATTTGATTCTGTGAAAATGTCGGCATGAAATCAATTTAGGTAAAAAAATGGTCTGAACCAGGATTTATGGGATTTGCAGGATTGCCTTGATTTGATTCTCAGGATTGTTGTGCCTATGACAAACCCTATGCTTTTTCAGAAAAATATTACAGGATATTCCACCACCAAACTTATTTGATTATTTTGACACCCGAATTTTAACTGTTGTTTCTAAACTCTCACACATGAACAAAATGTTATTGGCCATTTTTTGCCTCATCCTACCGTTTACATTGCCTGCGCAGGAACACGAGTTTCAGTATTATAAAAACAAGAAGCTGGTATATCTGCAAGGTGATGAACACAACTATGAATTCGAAACCCATCAAGCCAATTCTGCTGGCTCGCTAACAACATCAGTGCAATCGGCCGACGGTTCCTATCAACTGTTGACAAGGAACGATCAACACGGAACTTTGAAAATGGTATTTGACTCTAAGAACAGTCTGCTGGCTACTGTTTTTCTCACCGGAGAAAAGAAAAACAGTGTGTTACTCCCAGACGGGAGATTCCTGCAGTACAAAAAAGTTACCAATTTGAAATGGTCATACCTTCATAGCGGGAAAGAGGTTGTTACTTACGCCGCCACACAAAAAGACCGACGAAAGCGTGTCTTAATTGAATACCACGACTCTTCTTTTAACATTGATGCGATTCGACTCATTTGCCTCGATCACGGCAAGACCAAGCTAAAAGGAAATCCTGTTGCCACATCGTTTATAGCAGGCGTAGTATTTACTACTTTGCTTGGGGCTTTTGCAAGCCAGAATTAAAAATAGAAATAGCATGCGTTGGTTATCCATGCGTTGTAATTCTGCGGATAACGTCTATCAGATAACGTTGGCAACCCCTATTCTTTGCGAATCCTTTGCGGCTTAACGTACCTCCCCCATATGTCTGAACCTTGATTTATGAGATTTGCAGGACGAGCTTGATCCTGGCACATCCTGATAATCCTTAAATCATGCGCATCATGGTTCAGACCCCCTAATCCTGATCATCCTTTAATCAAGCGAATCACGGTCCGAATCACGGTTCAGACACCAATCCTGATAATCCTTTAATCAAGTCAATCCTGGTCACAACTTATTGTACAGGCTAAAAATAACAACGACTACAACAATCAAAGACAGGTAACTCATCCTCTTTGTCTTCTGATCAACATTCTTGTTGGTGACGGTTATGTAAAAACCAACCCCTAAAAGTAAAACCAGAAGAATTCCACATATAATAGAGATTATCTTATCGGCTATATAAAAATGACCAAAAAAAAGCAGCGCCACAGATAATAAAATAGGTACGAACATTTGTTCAAGAAAAGTCTTTTTAGTGTACAAGGTCAGTGGTTTGATCTCATTCAAAGTCTTTTCCAACAGGTCATAGTTATCGATCTGTGGCGGTATACCTATAGCATTCAGCTTACTGTCTCCTTCGATACTAAATGCTCCAGATGAGGACTTGACAATTCGCTGCACATCCCTCTTGTAGATGACTATGACCGGCGTATTCAATCGCTCACGCGTAATCTTTTCATCGTCGATGATGAGCTTAAAGCTTTCAAATAGTACTTTTTGTTTCTTCATGGCATTCAATATGCTGAACGCAAAAATACCGCCGAACAAAAGAACCATATATGGTAAAGTACCCAGGTCCGAGGGACCATCCGACATCAGCAAAGGCACCCCTAAAACAAGAAAAAGAATGCCACAAAAAACAAAAACCATGAACTTGATGAGTTTCTTTTGAATCTCTTTAAAGCTATCTGGTCTAACGGTGAATTGTTGCATTTTACATCGATGTTTGAGAGCGTAATTTACTAATAATGGCTAACTACAATTGGCTAAATCCTGATAATCCTTAAATCATGTCTGAACCTTGATTCGTAGGATTTGCAGGATTAGCTTGATTTAAACGCCAAGCACAACACCAATCCTGATCATCCTTCAATCAAGGGATCGAATAGCCCTCAATCCCAGCATTGACACAAGTTGTCACTCCACACCGTTAGGTTTGTGAAAGTTTACATTTAATCCTAATCGGCATGAAAACTACATCTGACGCCCTGAAATCGATCAAAGCCCAGGTCAAATACATGATTGACAATCAATACTATGCTACCGTCTCCATCATAGAGGAACAAAATGAAATGTTCAGCACTAAACGTTCAGCAAACGATCAGAATGAAATCAGTGAGTTTTTTGATTTTCAACTTGCAGGCAACAGTGAGGTTATGCATTACGTGCTCGAACTAAGAGAGTGCCTAACGGAAGCGATTGATACCCCCGCTGAATTACCAGCCATTTTGAACAGGCTAGAGGAAGAAGCTTCTAAAGGCTGTAATGACTGGATTCTTGAAATGTTTTCAGATGTCATCGAATATATGGAACAACTAAGCGGCTTATCAGCAATTGATCATTCACGTCTTATTAAGAACGACGGGGAAAATATTCTAAAAGCAGCATAAGATACCCTCTGACGTAATAGTTAATGAAGTGCAACGATTCACTCCTTGAGCTACCAATGACAGCCGTGAAAGGCAGGTCCTCCTCTTTAGCACTGTCTTCCAGAGCGACTACCTCCTAATCAAAGACCTGCGCCAAAGGAATGGGTTTTGCGGACGAAATTAATATCGGCGTACCTGGGCGCGAAGAATCTATCGGAAAGGATCTACAAGTGTCAACCAATGCTGCTCTTGGTCCGACAGATCCTTCGCGTGAACGATCATAGTATCTATACAATTCATAAAACCCATTCCATTAGCCCAGTTGTTTGATGGCAAAGCAAGCGCTCTGAGGACACCACTAAAGGGGAGCGAAAGGAAGCATTGCCTACCAATGACCGTGTCATCTCAACTTTTTGAGCCGAAGGTTGTAACTCTTAGGATGACGGTTTTCTAAAAAAAATTTCACCCTTTCCAGTGATTGCACCTTTTCCGCGCATCGAATAAATTTAATATTCCCCTTGTCGATAGATGCGGAACTCTTCCGCGAAGAAAAAAGGGATAGTTACCTCAGCGTTTTCTGTTTTTACCAGTCCTTTAAATCATCTGGTTATGAAAAATGCACTTATTACTTGTATCATGGTTGGCGTCAGTCTCCTCATGCTAACCTGTGGCGAAGCGCCAGAGCTCGGTATCCCAAATCCTGGTCCCAATCCCGGTCCAAACCCGGGACCTAAGTTGACCCTTACCGACGAAGAACGTCTCGCTGTGCTAAAGGAATGTTCAGAAACCATCAAACTGCTGGGTGATTTAAAACAGGATGCCGCTCAGCAAATATTGGTCGCCTGGTTGAAATCACGGCCAGAGTTTGAAGAGGCAGGAATCGAAAGCGGAAATGTCTGGGCGTATTTCTACGATGGACGTGTAGCCATCATCGTACCTAACTGGTGGGGTACTAAGGATGATAGCGGCGGACGAATGGCAACAAGTCAACCAGATGGTGGAAGAATGGGTAACGCATTCGCCACAGCACGAACGAACGACTTACCGAAAAGCAAAAAGGTGACCTTGTTTCATGGACTCGGAAAAGCGTTTACCGACCAACGAATTTTTATTAAGCGCCTCTTTGAACGGTCTCACACGACATATGTTGCTGACACGCTGAAAGCAAGCATTGATAATCTTGGTGCCGTCAATGACATCGGCATTTTTTATATCAACACACACGGAGGCCTTGGTTTGCTTAAACCCAAGGAGGCGCGTCGAACATGCTTCGGTCTATGGACAACAGACACCACATCGATAGCAAACGAACAAAAATACACTCCGGAATTGAACTCCAATATGTTGGTCTACATGAATGCAGTCGAGGACGACACAACAAAAACCGAATGGCATTATGGAATTACCGGCGCATTCGCACGTCATCATAGATTCATGAACTTCGCGGCTGATCCTATATTGTATATCGATGCCTGCAATGGTATGTCACGGGACTCAGAATCATTCAGGATTGACTTGATCAATGCAGCGGCCAACCAACAGGGAACCTATATCGGTTGGACAAAAGCTACTAATGGCAGTGTAGCGGCGCCGACGTCGCAGTTCGTCTTCGATAGGCTGTTAGGTACTCATGACGACACCAATAATTCAATAGAACCCGTACAACGACCATTTGACTGGCCCAGCATCTTCGATGATTTAGTTACTTATAACCTTGGCTCACTTCAACGCACGGGAGCCAAGCTGGCCTACTTCTCCATCTATAGCACAGAACCCATACTCACACCCTCGATTGAATACATATGGATGTCCGACTATGATAGCAGGATGGTTATTAAGGGTATGTTTGGTGAACAGTTTGACGAAGGAAAAGTAACTGTGGATGGCATACCGGCAACCGATATAATCTGGTCGCCGAAAATGGTAATAGCCGCGATACCTAACAAAGGCAAAGGCTCATATGGTGATGTGATTGTTTCTATTCGTGGGCATGAAAGCAATAAAGTGCCGCTTTCCGAATGGACCATTCCTATGAATGTTTCCGTCGATGACATGGGTGTCACAACGGAAGCGATTCTTACCCTCAAGATCAGGGCAGATGTTCACCCCTACCGAAAGATACCGAGCGAGCAACCCAGAATAATCCGTCCTGATTCACTGGATATGCTTTCCGATCCCACGAACCTCGGCTGGAATTTTAATAGTTCTTCGACAGGTACCTACTCCGTTGCAGGACATCGTCAGGCATCGTGCAACATAGAAGGAGGTTGTTACATACGCGATACCGAGAGCGTACATAACCGAAGCGGCAACTTACCCTATGACCCGCTTGGATCCGGTCTTGGCTTCAGGGCACTTTATAAATGGGCTG
>DATHIE010000707.1:0-14711 GCA_035316905.1 Chryseolinea sp.
TGAGCGTAAAGCCGGTTATGGTTAGAGTACCACCATTATTGACATTGACAGTTGCGCAAGCAGCATTGGCCGCGCTGACCGTAACATTGTGAGTATTGGCTATGTTTGCCACGTTCCCCGCCACGGGTATGCCAACCCCGCTCCACGTTGCATCCGCATCCCAAGGACCAGAAGCAACTGAGGTATATGGTGACTGCGCAAAAGTGCATATGCTTAAAGTTAAGTTCGCGGCCAAAAATACGATGGCAAGAACCCAAGAAGTTCCTGTCGTAGATTTTGAACTCTGTGGCTCCCGCGAAATCGCCAGGCCTGTCCAAACTTTTATCAGCGCGATAAGTAGATTTGTTTTCATAAGCTCCACCTAAAAAATTCCATCACAGTAATACTATTAGTTCGCTAAGCCTGGGTGGTTATACGTTGTGACGACAACTGTACAAAATAGAAAAAAAAATTCTCTCTCACGCGGTTTAATACATTTCCATAACAAATAGAAATTGAAGCTAGCCACTAGCGGCTAGCTTATGAAGGGCAGGCTAACATTGACCTATTCAATAACCAACCTTTGGATGAGCTGTAGTGTTGGCCCGGATTTAATTATGTACAATCCGGAACTTAAGTGGTCGGTCAATTCGATTTCCTGTTTGAATGTTCCTGGAGTATCAACTGAAAAAGTTTGTTCAAATACCAGTTGTCCTTGAACATTGTATATCATCACCGGAACAGTGGCTTGATCTTTAAGTCCTGAAATAACAACGGTGAGTTTCGATCCCGATAACGGATTTGGATATACCGTCAGGACGGAAAACTTCGGTCCTTCATAATCGACTACTCTCATGTCAGAGTATGTAGTATTTCCGTCAAAATCTGTTTGCTTCAATCGATAATAAGATCGTCCATAAACGGGGCTGGGATCTAATGTATTATAACGATGAATGACTTTCGTTGTGCCATTACCTGGAATGGTTGCCATCACTTCGAAATTCTCAAGGTTTGTAGAGCGTTCGATGGTGAAATGGTCGTTGTTAAATTCTGAGGCTGTGGACCAATTAAGTTCGACGATGTCAATCTTGAGCGCTGCTGTGAAACTGATTAGCTCGACGGGAAGCGGTGTAATCGTGCCATTAATTGAACCCCAATAGAAATTGTTTGTAAGATTTGCGAGTGGGATTGTCGATCGATTGACTTGCGGATTAGTGACTGTGCCTCCGTTGGCGATCGGTGTTCCAAACGCCGCGCTTCCTACTTGTGTCAATGTCAAGTGAGTGACATCGCCTACAGTTCCTAATCCCGTTCCTTGCGTCCTTATTGAGAAATTGTTACTTGTCGCCAGACTGCCTCCGGTGGCAACCGTCCAGAAGGAATTGGATCGCACTTCGACTGGTACGCCATTATCGGTAAACGCGACACTGCTGGATCCGTTCACGGCGGTATGGCTCACGCGAATAGTACCCACAGTCGAAATGCTTGTATTGCCAAAAAAGACAGGCCTGTAATCAGTTGAGGTCCCCACTGGAAAGTGTCCGCTGGTTGCACCAACAGTTAACGCTCCAACCAGCCAACGTGTAAGATTTCCGTTGTAAACCCAGCCGCCAGTATATGTAAGCACACTGCCAGCGGTTGTACCGACGGTAAGATTAGCGTTTGACAGATCTACCTTCCCTGAGGTAAGCACCAGTGAAGTTGTAATATTTAAACCATTGGACGGTATCGTCAAAGCTGGCGTTGCGCCCGACGTATTATTTACAATAATTCTGAAGTACGAACCAAATCCGCTTCCACCTATAGTCTGCGGCGTCGCTCCATTAAAGTTAATATTGCCATTCACTGTCAAGATTCCATTGTTCGTGAGATTTCCACTGACGTTAATTTGCCGGGGAGAGCTTACCGTTAACGTTGCCCCATTGTCTATCGTTAAATTCCGGCACAGCGCAGTAGTCGCGGAACTAACGGTAGGAGGGAATAAAATGCCGGCGGGGATAACTACGTCAGTGTCGATTGTTGGCACGACTCCACCACACCAGTTGTTTACGTCATCCCAGTTGATGCTGCTACGGCCATTCCAGCTAGATGCTTGAAGGATGGTTATCGCTTTCGCATTCGATGGACCTGTGCAACCGCCAAGTGTTGCCACTCTTCGATACCATGTGGTTTGTGAAGGTGTGACCGGAGCGTAATCTTTACCGGCAGCATCCGTTATGTTTTGGAAATTGGTTGTTGCAGAAGTAGTGCTGCTTTGCCATTGAAAGGTCGCACCCGCAATGGCGTCACCAACTAATGGCACTGCGCTTTCACCAGAGCACAAGTATTGAGGTGCCGTACTTACGTTGTTAGGGCTAGTTTCGGGAAAACATAGGTTTCGTCCTGAACATGGTCCTCCACAATTGTTAGGCGATCCAAACACAGTTCCGGTCGGCCCACCTGTAGTATTTATTCCTCCAGTAGTAAAAAACTCACCATTACCAATGACATCGACATCACCACTTGAATTGTAGCTGCCGTTGATTTGAACTGTTCCTTCCACGATAAAACTGTTTGGAGCTTGAATGTTACTGTTGACGGTACCATTTATTATCAGTGTGCCGCCAGCATCGATTGTTATATTGGTTCCATTCGAGAGAGCGACGTCACCGTTCAGAATTAACGTTGCTCCGCTTCTAACTCGAATCACCGAATTATTGCCCGAAAATGATGGTGAAGCTGCAGCATTAAAATACGAAGTCCCACCTTGCACATCTAACGTTCCGTTGTTACCGACTTCAAGGGTGTATGAAGTACCGCCTGGAAAATCGGTTACACTCTGAAAGATATTGAACACTCCAGTCCCTGACGTACCAATAGCTATGTTAGCGTTGACTTCAAGTGGATGATTAATATTAGCGGTAATCGTGCCGGTACCCGGAACCCCAGCGGACCAGACTGACGCATCACTCCATGTACCCGACGTCGTAGTATTTGTCTGCGCGTTCAGCGACGTTGAAAAAATGATGATCAGTCCAAGGACGATCTTAAAAAATTTCATTGTCTCAGGTTGAGATAGAGAGCGGGCCTTTCTCTGTATGAGATTACGAAATTTTTGCCAATAATCCTTTTATTTCCGGCTATAGTTCGGGGCTTCTCGGGTGATGGTCACATCGTGAGGATGACTTTCAGTTACACCTGCAGCCGTTATCTTCACAAATTTTGCCTGCTTGAGCTTTTCGATATTCTTTGCGCCGCAATATCCCATTCCGGCTTTTAATCCTCCCGTTAGTTGATAAAGCACTTCTGAGACCAGCCCTTTAAATGGCACTCGTCCCGATATCCCTTCGGGTACCAGCTTCTTCACATCATCTTCGGCATCCTGGAAGTATCTGTCTTTCGATCCATCTTCCATCGCTTCAAGCGAACCCATTCCACGATATGACTTAAATTTTCTTCCTTCATAGATGATCACTTCACCTGGCGCTTCTTCAGTGCCTGCAAGCAGCGAACCGATCATAACGCTATCTGCACCTGCTGCAATTGCTTTCACAACATCGCCAGAGAAACGAACACCTCCATCAGCAATAACACAAACTCCAGAACCTTTCAGGGCCTTAGCAGCCTCATACACTGCCGACAATTGCGGCAATCCCACACCCGCGACAATTCGTGTAGTGCAAATGCTTCCCGGTCCCACGCCAACTTTTACGGCGTCAGCTCCCGCAGCAGCCAGTGCTTTCGCAGCTTCACCTGTTGCAATATTCCCAACGATCAGATCCAACTCAGGATATTTCTTCTTTACACTCTTCGCCGCATCGATAACACCTTTTGAATGGCCATGAGCCGTATCGATACTTATTACATCAACGCCTGCTGCTTTTAGTGCAGCTATTCGCTCAAGTATATCAGGCGTTACACCAACTGCAGCACCAACACGCAATCTCCCAAAGGTGTCCTGACATGCTGTCGGCTTGTTCTTTCTTTTTTGAATGTCTTTGAATGTGATCAATCCAGTAAGCTTCCCTTTCTTATTGACTATCGGAAGCTTTTCGATCTTGTATTTTTTCAATGTTTCCTCTGCCTGTTCCAATGTTATCCCCTCCGCCGCCGTGATCAGGCTTTCACGCGTCATGATATTCGAGACTGGCGCATTCATGTCCTTTTGAAAACGCAGGTCGCGATTTGTAATGATGCCCACAAGCTTGCCATTATCGACGATGGGAATCCCCCCGATCTTAAACTCACGCATAATGTTCTCAGCTTCGCGCACTGTTGAATGAATATTCAACGTTATCGGGTCCAGGATCAAACCGCTTTGGGATCTCTTCACCTTTCGAACCTGCTCGGCCTGAAGCTCCACTTTCATGTTCTTATGAATGAATCCTAGTCCGCCTTCCATGGCGACACTAATCGCAAGCTCTGCTTCCGTAACTGTGTCCATTGCGGCAGACACGAGTGGAATGTTTAGCTTGATATTAGAAGTGAGTTTGCTGGATGTATCCGTCTCACGGGGGAGGACTTCAGAATACGCAGGAACCAATAGCACATCATCGTATGTGAGCGCTTCAAAAAGGAATTTGGAAGTTTCGAGTGGCATGGCAAATAATTTACGATCCATTATTTGCCGGGCAAAGGTATACTTTAATTGGTTAATTCACTAGCGCTGCGTTTTCATGATCATTATTTCTTTTGTGCGGCTATATGTAGCACAATTTTATGCTGAAATTCACGCGACAACCTTATTTTTGATCGCTAATTCAACCCTATGAAATTGAAAAGATTATTTTTTACTCTAGTCTGCCTTTCATTCTTTGCGATTTCCGTTGCCCAGGTACAGACCAAAAAAGCATCATTTTACGCCGACAAGTTCGAGGGAATCCAAACTGCCAGCGGTGAAAAGTACAGACACAACAAATTTACCGGCGCACATAAAACACTGCCGTTTGGAACAAAGGTGCGCGTGACCAACTTAGCAAACGAAAAATCGGTTGAGGTAACAATCAATGACCGAGGCCCTTATGTCGAAGGAAGAATCATCGATCTCTCAAAGGCGGCGGCCGAAGAGCTCGGTTTTTTGAACAATGGACTCGCTGATGTCAAACTAGAGGTCGTCGATCCTGGAGATGGTAAAGCTAAAGACATGGGAAGGACCATCGACCAGGTGACAGTTGAAGAGAAAGAATTCTATGAATTTGAAATCAGCCGGCTAAAGCCAAAAGGATTTGGTGTTCAGATCGGCACGTACCAGGAACTGGTTAACCTCATGCGTCTCGCCGACAATCTCAAAAACTCATATAAGAAGGAAGTAACAGTGCAGGTAAAGGTCATAAACGGTATAAAGTATTATGGTCTTATTCTTGGCCATTTTCCATCCCGGCCAAAGGCAGAAACATTTCGCGAGGAGGTCAAGAAGAAGTTTCCGGACGTTTTTATAGTGGAGTTCGATCGGTTATGATTTCTATTCTGTGTGACGCACGTCTCGTTTTCATTCTCAAACACGCATTTCTTTTTAGATTAAAAAATACTTCCTTGTAAAAGATTGATTCGCGACACCGAGCGATTCTTCCTGTCTCCATGGAATTAGTGGGATATGTTGCATCAGTATTTATTGGCCTAATCCTGGGAATGCTGGGTGGTGGTGGCTCTATTCTCTCAATTCCAATATTGGTCTATCTTTTTAATGTTGACGTAGTTCTCGCGTCCGCATACTCCCTCTTCATTGTTGGAACAACAAGCCTTGTCGGCGCACTTTCAAGGCATAAAGAGCATACCGTGAATTTCAAGTCGGCCCTCTTGTTCGGAATTCCTTCCATGGTCAGCATATTCGCGACCCGTAAGTGGATTATTCCAGCGATACCTGAAATCGTGTGGCAATCAGAGACGTTTTTTATCTCAAAGCGACTCCTCATACTTGGCTTGTTTGCAGTTTTGATGGTACTCGCTTCCATTTCTATGATCAGAGGCGCGCATGACTATAGTCATGACGACGAAAGATTTATGCCTGTGCTGTTGATCATTCAGGGGATGCTAATAGGGTTTCTAACGGGCCTGGTAGGCGCAGGTGGAGGATTTCTTATCGTTCCCGCTCTTGTGCTCCTAACCGGACTTGGATTCAAAACTGCAGTCGGTACGTCGCTTTTTATTATTGCATTAAGCTCATTGACTGGCTTCCTGGGAGATATAATGAATTATTCGATGAACTGGTCGTTCCTGTTAATTATCACCTTGCTAGCGACATTCGGAATCCTTATCGGCAATCAACTTACTCACAGGATATCCTCGATCCATTTGAGAAAAATATTCGGATGGTTTATTCTTATTGTTGGGTGCGGAATTCTTATCAGAGAATTGACTTACGTCTAACTACACATCGATTGTAGCCAGCACTTCTTTTGCAGCGCGCTCGCCCGACAACAGAGCACCATTGATTGTTCCGAACTCTCCATTAACGTCCGTCGCTTCACCAGCAAAGAATAGCTTGCCGCTAATTGGTGTCGCAAGATTCACACGATCCTGATTCGTGCCGCCGGCTTTCAAATATGCGGAACCCCCTTTTATAAATGGCTCAAGTGACCAATCCTGGATAATCGCGATTGTATTATCATTCGTATCCTTGCGAACATTGAGCGTCGCCTTTCCTGAGAAGATCGTATCCAGTTCATCAAGTAAAACAGGAATTGATCCCTTGCCAAGCGCCGAAAGTTCTGCGGCTTTGGGTCCACCGACGGTAACGCCTAATGTTCTATATACCTGGCTCCGTCCTGCTCCACTATTAAAATGTTCGGGACCATCAACTCCACCTAGTAGGAACCCAGAAGCCTCTCCCCAGAAGTTTGCTTTAAAATCCAATAGCACCCTCACAGCAGCGTCCATTTCCATTTTGGATAATGCGGAAGTTTTTGCCGAGGGGAGCCCGGGAGTAAAAGCAATGCTTCCGTTCTTCAGGATTGACACGGGCACAGTAACAATTACACGATCGGCTTCGATTGAAAATGATTCGCTTGATCCTGTTCGTTGCCCGCTTACTAACACTTTGTCCCCGCTGTAGTTAATTTCTTTTACTTCGGAATTGGTTTGAACATCAACCATTACGTTGCTATAGCGCGACAGCAATGCATCTTGCATGGGATTGTCCGCTAGCGTAAGTATTTCGTTGTTTCTCTGAAGCAAGGCAACTCCCTCCGATAACGCCTTCATCCCCATCCGGTCATTGGTCGTACAGAACTTGTTGCCAATCCATGAATTTAGAATTGCATACATCCTGGGACTAATGCCAGCAGAAGTGATTGCTTGTTGAACCGATCCCGTCCCGCTGTTACTTGCAAGATTATTCAAGAAGTTTTTAGCATTTATGAAGTCAGGATCTAATTGTGCTGTTGCTCCTTCGACAAAAGCATTGTCAAGGAAATAATTATCAGACGTTGACGTCGAAAGATTGACGGTCGTGATGTTCATCTGTTGAACTATTTTCCCCCACACAGAATCAAAACCGAAAATATAGGTTGCTCCTAACTCATTCGGGAAATCACTGCTTAACTCACTTTGAGAATTAAATAACAATGAGGCCGATTCGCTGTCATTGGATTTCAACGTTCTGACTCGTCCACCGGCGCGGTCGGACGCCTCAAATATCACAACCTTAATACCCTGCGCCTTTAGAATGTCTGCAGCGAAAAGACCGGCTGCTCCGGCGCCGACAACCACAACGGTCCCATCATAGGCAGGAATAGGCTGTGGCTCGTCCTCACTACAAGAACTCAACCATCCAGGCAACACCAACCCCGCCGACAAACCCAGTCCAATTTGTTTTATAACCTTTCTACGCTTCACAATATCAAGGATTTAGAAAGTCAAGTATCGTTCGAATTTTAGAGAAATATAACCGATTTTCGGCCTATGAATTCAAATCCCCCGCCAAGGGTTAAAAAAGTCGTGGTGATTGGCCCGGAATGTACCGGGAAAACCGACTTGTCGCAATTCCTTGCCAGTCATTTTAAGACCGACTGGGTACCTGAATACGCCAGGTCCTACATTGATAACCTGGTTCGACCTTATGCCGAAAACGACCTTTTGACGATCGCACACGGACAAATACGAATCGAAGACGAATGGACGCGAGGGGGTAACAATTCAGTGCTGATCTGCGATACCAATCTTTATGTCATCAAGGTCTGGAGCTTATTTAAATTCGGCACCTGTAATGAAGACATACTCCGGCAGATAGCCACCCGTCAATACGATCTTTACCTGTTGACGTTCATAGATGTGCCCTGGGAAGATGATCCCCAGCGTGAACATCCAGATAAGCGTTATGAACTATATGAAGCTTACTTGAACGAAATGAAAAATCAGCCTGTTCCTTTTATTGAAATAAAAGGCGAAAAAGAACAGCGCAGAAAGACGGCGATCGATGCCGTAGAAAAGATTTTGAAATGAACATACCGACGGGGCCGTACGCGGCGCTTAAACTTCCTGACTTTCGCTTATTTGTATCTGCACGCTTCTGTATCACCCTTGCCATACAAATCCAATCGGTTGTTGTCGCTTGGCAAATTTATGAGTTGACGCACGATCCGTTATCACTCGGACTCATTGGCCTTGCAGAGGCAATACCTTCAATCAGCGTTTCTCTCTACGCTGGCCATATTGCCGACATTGTAGAACGTAAGAAGATAATTCTTGTGTGTGTAGCGACCTTACTGCTGTGCTCAATCTCATTACTTTTTTTTACACTTGACATCGGCAAATTCTTATTGAGCTATGGCGCGGTTCCTGTTTACACGGTGATATTCGTTAGTGGACTCGCGCGTGGCTTTCTGACACCGGCCAATTTCGCTTACATGCCTCAATTAGTGCCACGCGAACTTTACAGCAACGCAATTACGTGGAACAGCACGTTGTGGGAAACGGCCGCTATCGGTGGCCCTGCGATTGGCGGATTTGTTTATGGGTTTTTTGGAATCAAAGCTTCCTACGCAGCCGATGTTTTTTTGATGCTAACCGGCCTGGTGTTGGCCCTCAATGTTGAAAACAAACCACTGCCGCCCGAAAGTGAAGAACAAGGGATCATCGAAAAAATTAGAGCGGGCTTACGTTTTGTGTTCAATCATCAAATCATTTTGGGAGCGATCTCGCTCGATCTCTTCGCGGTTTTGTTTGGAGGTGCCGTCGCGCTGCTTCCGATTTTCGCCAACGAAATTTTATTCGTAGGGCCTCAAGGATTGGGAGTATTGCGCGCCGCGCCGGGTATTGGTGCCTTAGTGATGGCATTTTACATTACACATCATCCCATCAAAAAAAATACAGGGAAAATTTTACTCTACTGCGTTGCCGGGTTTGGCGTTTGTATGATCTTGTTTGGTTTGTCCACCAACTTTTGGATATCGTTATTCCTTCTCGTGATGAGCGGCGTATTTGATTGCGTGAGCGTGATCGTGCGAGGTATGCTGCTTCAAACCTTAACACCGGAAAATATGAAGGGACGTGTTTCTGCTGTTAACCATATCTTCATAGGCTCTTCAAATGAGATTGGCATGTTTGAATCGGGGCTTGCAGCAAGAATTCTTGGTGTCGTCCCTTCCGTCATTTTTGGGGGATGTATGACTCTTGTTTCTGTTAGTATGATTTCATGGCTCGCTAAATCACTGCGAAAACTACAACGGGTCCATTAACTTATTTTTATGCAACAAATCTCAATCAACACTCCGGCATTGCTATTTCCCGCCATCACTTTGTTGATGCTGGCATACACCAATCGCTTTCTTGCCCTGGCTACTCTGATCCGCAACCTACATGCAAAATACAAACAGATAAGCGAAGACCGCGAGATCATAAAAGCACAAATCACTAATCTGAAACGTCGTTTGGTACTGGTGAAGCAAATGCAAGCGACAGGAATTATCAGCTTCTTCTTTTGCGTCCTTAGTATGCTTTCCTTTTATCTCGCGTATGAACGCTGGGCTTTTGCCATCTTCGGAGTAAGCCTTCTTTCGCTGTTGCTGTCTCTTGCCCTTTCATTAAATGAGATCTTTATTAGCACACGGGCACTGGAGATAGAGTTGAAAGACATGATGGAAGAATAGCGCGGCAATCCGCAAAAAGACACATTTTATTCTTCGGAATTGCCTAATTTCCATTGCCCATTAATCCGAAGTATATGACGACAAGAAGGTCTTTTTTTCAAAAAACACTGGGAGCTGCCGGTGCATTGTCATTATCTCCATTAGCCGGACACGTATTGGCTGAAGATATCTCAGAAGCACTGATGAGCCTGAACAAACTTTCTCCGGCTTTAGCCGCTAACGATGATGAGCTGTGGGCACGGATTGCACAAGCATATACCGTCTCGCCATCGATGCTCAATCTCAACAACGGCGGAGTAAGTCCTCAACCGAAGGTGGTACAGGATGCCGTAGATCGTTACTATCACATGAGCAATGAAGGGCCAACATATTATATGTGGCAGATCCTGGACAAAGGCCGTGAACCATTGCGCCGGAAACTGGCGGACCTTGCGGGCACGCCAGCTGAAACAATCGCAATCAACAGAAATGCAACTGAAGCGCTGGCTACAGTTACCTGGGGTCTTACCCTCAACAAGGGCGACGAAATAATAATGACAAAGCAGGACTACCCAAACATGATTCATACATGGAAACAAAAGGAACTGCGGGATGGAATCAAGATCAAGTGGCTAAGCTTTGTGCTGCCAATTGAAAAAGAAGATGAAATCGTTAATGCATTTATCGAAGCCACGACTCCGAAAACAAAAGTCTGGCACATAACTCACATGATCAACTGGACTGGCCAGATCATGCCAGTAAAAAAACTTTGCGAGGAAGCGCGCAAGCGGAATATTATATCAATCGTTGATGGCGCACATACCTTTGCGCACATGGACTTTAAGATCACGGATTTCAATCCGGATTATTACGGCACCAGTCTTCACAAGTGGTTAAGCGCACCCTTTGGAACAGGAATGCTTTACGTTAAAAAAGAGAATATTGCTGGCTTGTGGCCTCTCTTTCCCAATGACAAGCCTCAAAGTGCTGACATAAAAAAATTTGAAACGTTAGGAACACGATCATTTGCGCCAGAGCAGGCTATTGGCCAAGCAATCGATTTTCATCTTGCCATAGGTAGCAAACGAAAAGCTGATCGATTGCATTATCTGAAAACCTACTGGTGCGAGAAAGTTTCGAAAAATCCGAGGGTTAAACTAAACATCTCTCTTAAGCCAGAGTTTTCCTGTGCGCTTGGCAATTTTTCTATTGACGGAATGGAGCCAGAAACGGTAGCCAATAGGTTGATGGGAGAGTTTCAAATTCATACCGTCGCCATCAAGTGGGAAAACATAAGTGGCGTCAGAGTTACTCCACACGTTTATACATCTACTAAAGATCTCGATCGCTTTGTCGACGCTGTGCTAAAGCTGGCCACGTCGTGATAATAGCTTACTAGATACTTTAACAGTATACTTCGCCCCTACTTCCTTCGACGTGACAACCCTTTGAGAATATTCCTTCATCAGCGAGTCGAGTTTCTTCCTCTGTCTTGGACTACAGATATTCAAATAAACTCCCTGTAAACGGACTTCGTGAACCATGAGGTTGCGGTAATTATAAAACCTTACAATAGTGTAGCTAGGGTTATGAATATTTGTTTCCACCACCCAATAAAGACTGTCAAAACTTGCGGATTGTGCACTGGTTTCCACGGCCGGCGAAAGGGACGCAACAATCACGAGCATTAGGATTCGATTCATGTCTCTTTTTTGAGATTAAGTAAGCTATCACGAACAACATATTTTGAAAGAATAGACAGCGATGGAAGTTGTACTTGCAGAGAATGTATAACAGAAGATGAGTCTGTTCAGTCGATAGTTTTTCCACTTTCGTCTACAAACCTTTGGAATCACCAACTTTATCCGCTCAAAGCAGTATGTTTAGCTATGGACACCTTTTTCTCCAAACTTGCCCTTTCTGACGATCGAGGGTACAGGCTTGGCCGTCACTTTTTATTCTGGTTTGTGTGCTGGGTGTTCATGGGCTTCATTTACGGCTTTATATTCATCACCGAACGCCAGGGTGAATACATAGCACTATCGTATTTTGAAGCTATTTTATACATGCCTCAACACATGCTGCTGAGCTATGGTCTTATGTACTTCATTCTTCCAAAGTATATCACCAAAGAAAAATACTGGTCAGCGATAGGCGCCACCCTGGTTCTGATCTTTGTCGTCGCATTCATGTCGCCGTTGATCGTGCGATTTGTTATTAATCCGATCCGAGCATCATGGTTAATAATTCCAAGGTCTGAACACGGAGTATTTTATTCTTTAATGGCAGGATTGAGAGGGTCTATGACAGTTGCAGGCTTTGCCGTAGCCATCAAGCTGATAAAATTATGGTATCAAAAAAAGACCGACAACGAACGACTCGAACGAGAAAAGTTAAGGGCAGAGCTGGAGATCTTAAAGGGACAATTGCACCCGCATTTTATGTTCAACACATTGAACAGCATCTATTCACTGGCTTTAAAGAAATCTGATCATACTGCCGACGCGATCATCAGGCTTTCAAACCTAATGAGATTTATCCTGACAGAATGCAATAGCCCGACGATCGACCTGCAAAAGGAGATTGAAGTCCTAAGCAACTACATAGAGCTTGAAAAAACACGGTTTGGAAAACGGCTCGACATAAGTATAAATGTCAGCGGCGAAGTTCAAAGCACAAGCATTCCTCCTTTGCTGCTCATTCCTTTTTTGGAAAACAGCTTCAAACATGGCGCCAATGAGATGACGGAGTTGGCGTGGATCACCCTGGATTTGCATGTCTCATTGTCGGTGTTAACATTCAAATTGATAAACGGAAAACCTGTGGAGAATCCAAAAGTGAAGGATTCATTTCTTGTCGGACTTGTAAACGTCCAAAGAAGGCTTCAACTTTTGTATCCCAATGGTCATGAGCTTCGTATCACTGAAGATCCGGACACATTTGTCGTGGTGTTAGTGATTCAATTGAACAAACTTAGATTACCGGACGCGTAATGAATAAATATAGCTGCCTTCTGGTTGACGACGAACCGCCCGCATTGGAAATCCTGAATCATTATATCAGTGAAACACCGTTGTTGGAGGTTGTCAAGGAGTGTCATCACGCCATGGCTGCCTTTGAATTTCTCCAACAGCATCATGTAGATCTCATTTTCCTGGATGTACAAATGCCCCGCCTGCTTGGAACCGAACTCCTGCGAAGTTTGCCACATGCTCCGAAGGTTATTTTCACCACGGCCTATCGCGACTACGCCGTTGAGGGCTTCGAGTTAGGCGCAGTTGATTACTTGTTGAAACCCTATTCGTTTGATCGCTTTTTAAGGGCCGTACATAAAGTATTGGATCTCGAACAGCGTCTGGCTCCAGCGACTGCAAATGTCATTACCAATCAATCGGATCGTTTTCTCTATGTCAGAGCGGATCGTAAAATGGTAAAGGTAATGGTCGACGATATCCGTTACATCGAAAGTCTCAAGGATTACGTCCGGATATTTGTTAAGGATCAGCAGATCATAACAAAACAAACTATTACCGCACTAGAGGAGATGTTGCCGGAAAATGAATTCATGCGCATACATCGGTCGTTTATTGTCGCGGTTAAGAAAGTAGACTCCTACGATCATCATTCGGTGTTTGTAAGCAAGACCGAGCTGCCTGTTGGCCCGTTATACAAACAGGAAATTATGAAAAGGCTATCACGAATATCAACAATTGGACCTTCCACTTAACATTCCAGTACAAGCTCTTTTAAGCATTTTATCCACAACGGATGATCGTTAAGGCTTTCGACGAGCTGGACTTTTTCACCTCCGCGCTGTTTGAATAGGTGCTGGTATTCGTCGCCGATTTCAATAATGGTTTCCAGACAGTCGGCCGTGAAGGCCGGGGAGAACACCAGAATTTTTTTCATGCCTTTGGCGGCACACTCTTCCACTACTTTATCTGAAAAGGGTTGAAGCCACTTCTGATCGAGTCGTGATTGAAAACAAACTGTGTATTTTTCTTTTGGGATTCCCAGTCGTTCAACCAATAGCCTCGTCGTAGCATAACATGTTGCCCGATAGCAAAGTTTATTCTCTTCGTTGATTGTGTTTCGGCAATCATTGTCGGCACAATTTCCCTTAATGTGCACCTTGTCAACCTGTCTTTCTGGCAAACCGTGATATGAGAACAACACATGATCATAGGAGTTGTGGTCATATTGACGTCCGCGATCTACGAACGCGTCGATAAACGAAGGCTGCGAATAATACTGATCTATGAATTTAATCTCTGGAATTACCCACCATTGTCTCACCACCCTCATTACTTCATCGTGTGCAGATCCGGTTGAGGCCGAAGCATATTGGGGGAACATGGGCAAAACAATTATTCTTCCATAATTCGTATTCTTCATCTCTTCCAACACCGCGGGGATAGAGGGGTTCTTATAACGCATGGCGAGGTGGACGCCAAAATTATCGCCAAGCTCTTTCTGCAGAAGTCCTTCGACTTTTTTACTATAATAAAGAAGTGGTGAGCCGTCTTTTGTCCAGAGCTTTTTATAGATAGCTGCCGACTTCGGCGCGCGAAACGGAACGATCACAACATTGACAAGCAGCTTTCTTGCTAACCAGGGGATATCAATAACGCGGGGATCATTAAGGAATTGAGACAGGTAGGAACGGACATCAGACACCGAAGGACTGTT
>DATHIE010000708.1:0-2378 GCA_035316905.1 Chryseolinea sp.
ATGTCGGCTTTACGTTTTCCGGACATCTCGAGCCGGTGCTGATACAACTCCAGAAAATCGCCCTTAACGTCCTGCCTATTTGCTGGACAAATTGAATCCAGGAATGCACGTAAAATTTTTGGAGGCTGTGTCATTTTGCAGGAAAAATTTTGAAGACGCCTTCCGGAATGCTCTTCCACAATTTCTGTCTGCTTTCCATTGCTTCCTTAACAGCCTTCTGGCCGCTGGCTGTAACTTTGAAAAAACGTTTGGGTTTTCCGCCTCTCACGTTGGTCACCTCACCGAGACGGGATTTAAGGTATCCCTTTTCTTCAAGCCGGTACAAGCCGGTATGTAATGCACCCATGCTCACAGAACGTTTCAATCGTCCTTCGATCTCCAGTTTGATAGCGAGGCCATAGGCGTTCTCACCAAGTATGCCGATGGTAAGCATCACGATTTCCTCAAACTCCCCGATATTCGTTCTCAATGACATTTTTTTCTATTTGCAGATTAAATTAATCGATTTCGATATTACCTGCAAATAGAAAATAAGGAGATAATCATAAACCACGCAAGTGGGGGGATTGATCAAGGTGGAATTTAAGTCACACACAATGGCAATTGCCCACATACGCCAGACACCGCATAGGGCCATGAGCTCAGATTTAGCACATAGCGTTTTGGCATAATTTTTCGAGACTCTCTAGTGAAAATAACTCTCCGCTTCATTGAAGAGGTGAGGAGAGTTTTGCATGTCCGGTTATCATACGCCGGGAAGAGAGCGTGTTGCATTCTTATATGCGCTCGATTGATGTTCCTGTACATTATCTTTTCGACAAAAATCATCTTCAACATGACAAGTCAGGATTTTAAAGATTGTATCAGCGCTTGCCTCTCAGTTGTAACGGCGAGTCAGCATTGTGCTACGCAGTGTCTCAAAGAAAATGATATCAAGATGTTGTCCTTGTGCATTGCCATCAACCGCGAATGCGCGCTGATCTGCTCGGCAAATGCGCAGCTGCTGGCCATAGGTGGCGACAACGCAATGATGCTTTGCGGCGAATGCGCTACCATATGCGAAGTGTGTGCACATGAATGCGAATGGAATTCAGAACTGGAACACTGCGCGCAGTGCGCCAGGGAATGTTACAAGTGCGTCGAAGAATGTCGCAATCTGATGGAGGTACAACTCGCATGAACATCCAAAGATCGATTTAAGCAACTTTAAAAATTGCATAATGAACACCTTCCAAGTGTCAAATAAAAAGTAGAATCATAAAACAATTTAAACACATATTCCATGAGCAAGAGAAAGAAGAATATTGAGGAGTTTTTTTCCGCCTACGAGGCACTGTTTAACAAGTCACTCTCCAATGAGCATGTTACAAACGAAGAAATGTCACAATTTTTCGAAGAATGTTTCGTCGAATCCAGTCCGGCGGGCGTGATTTGCGGCAAGAACGACGATCAGTTCTTAGAAAAAATTCAATCAGGATTTGACTTCTACAAATCCATTGGATCGAAGTCCATGACTATTGTTTCAAAGGATATCACTCTGCTTGATGACCTCCATGCGCTGGCGAAGATCTACTGGCAGTACTCGTACGTAAAGGACGAACGGGAGGGTACAATCGATTTTACAAACTATTATTTTGTCACGACCCGTGACCAGGTGAAGATCTTCAGTTACATCGCCGGCGATGAACAGAAGGCTCTTGCGGACAAAGGACTCTTGGCGGAAACCGAAGCGGGATAGGGGATAGTGGGATAAGGAGATAAGGAGATAGGGCGATAAGGAATACACGATGAAAGTATAAGCAGTAGAGAAGTTGCCGATACCTTATTTCCTTATCACCTTATCTCCCTATTGCCTTATTACCTTACTTCCCAACTCGTCCAATTCCAAACTGGTCGCCGATCTTCACCGCCTTCGTTCCGTCCATGTGAATTTCTACGACCTTCTCGCTCATAACCATATTTCCTTTTTCATCTTTCAATGTTGCAATGATCTTCCTGGTCTTTATATCTACAATTTCTCCCGTTGAAGGATAAGCATGCTTGCCATCCAAGCTAAATGTAATCCATCCCGGTTGATCCCGGAGTTCAACGCTCGCCACCTGCTTCGGCGGCATTACCGTATTGTCGAAAATGTGCATTCGTTGATTGGCGGCATCACACAACCAGACCTCCTTTTCATCCGGCGTCAATCCAATACCGTGGCTGGGACAACCGTGTCGCTTAACCGTTCCTTGTTGAAAACCTTCCACCTCCACATGATGTATCTTTTTCCCTGTTCTTATATCGCCGATCTCGAACCCAAGTAGCCCATTGATATTTACGTAACATAAAGTTTGCGATCCATTGATGGTAAAGGGCCGGATGGCATGGTCAAACGG
>DATHIE010000709.1:0-6020 GCA_035316905.1 Chryseolinea sp.
AGAAGGTAGCGGCGGAGGTTACTCATCTTCGGCGTTTACCCATAACGTGGTGAACGGAATGTCTACTACAATGCCAGCAGGATTTACGGTGAGCAACACACTTACCGGGGCGCCAGGATTTACAGGGAGTGGGGTTAACCCGTCACCTTTTGTATACGATCCTTTTTATAGACCAACGGCTGGAAGTATTTGTATTGACTCTGGAGTGGATGTGGGATTACCATTCACTGCCCCTACGCCAGACAGAGGGAGATTAGAACCATAAAGCTATGAAAAAACTATTGTATATCATTTTCGCTGTCTTCTCTCTTTACGCTCACGCCCAAGAGACAGACGCCACATTGACCACGCAGTCGCAGCAAATTAAAAATGAAACGACTACCGGGGCAAACACTGCAAACCGAGTGGGCACGCTGTTTCAAAATCTGACCTATGCAAAGAAAAGTTTTTTCACCGACGGCACGGCGGGTGGAACAGACACCTACACCACAACACTAAACAACGGAGCGGTAACGGCTTTGAGTTCTCAGTGGTTTGTGGTGAAGTTCACCAATGCCAACACTGGCGCGGCAACACTGAATATAAATTCTATTGGGGCAAAGTCACTTGTAAAAACGGATGGTACGGCTCTTTCCTCTGGGGATATTGACGCGGGTAGCGTGCATTTAATTTCTTATGACGGTACGAATCTACAAGTCCTTTCAATTGGAGGAAGTGGAGGTGGTGCAGGAACGCCAGGAGGATCAACAACACATGTACAATTTAACGATGCTGGCGCTTTTGGTGGTGATGCAGATTTTACATTCACTGGGGGAAACACATTAAACGTTGATTTTGCAATTGTAGACACAGAGGCTTATGACGCTACAGGCTGGAATGGGGATTTAAGTGTACCAACGAAAGACGCTCTAAGGGATAAGATAGAGACAATAACCTCCACGGTAGGAATTCAAGATCTGTTTATATCAGCGGCGGCGATGTGGCCAAGAATCACAAGTCCATGTTCAGCACTAACTCAAACAGAAATCGCCACTTCTTTATTTAATATCCAAACGTTAAATTTCGATCAAACAACCCAAGAATATGCGCAATTTCAATTAGTGCTTCCACGAAAGTACAATAACGGGACAATTACAGCTTATGTATATTGGACTGCTTCATCAGGAAGCGGAACGGTGCAATGGGAGATATCAGGAGGAGCTTATTCAAACGATGATCCGTTAACAACCGCATTCGGTACAGAGGTAGAAATAGATGATACCTTAATTGCTACCGGAGATGCACATATTACATCGGTAAGTTCTGCTATAACATTCTCAGGAAGTCCGGCAGATGCAGATTTTATAGGCATTCAAATTTCACGCGATCCATCAGAGGATACATTGAGCGGAGATGCTAAACTTTTAGGTATAGTTTTTAAAATAACAACAGACTCAGGAACAGATGAATAAAAAAATATTTATTGCTTTGATGTTGCTGTCCTCTTTAGTTGAGGGTCAAATAATGCTTACCAATGTCAGCAAGCCGGACAGAATAACAGACATCACGAACCCGCAAAGTATTTCTGTTTTAAATGGAACAACATTCGCCTCAGTTCCATTTCCGACTACGGTCAGGGCAAAGCGTAACGGTTTTTGGAATGACTTTGCCGTCACTTTTTTACAAGGCAGCTATGATCACACAACAAACGGAAGTTACACACTAAGCGGTCGCTTAACTGATTTCGCAACACCTGTCTCTATTACAGTGTGGGTTATACCTGCACCTACACAATGGTTTGACGGTATGGATAATACGTTGTATGGACACACCATAGATAACGTTAGCAGGATGATAACTAGCGGGTCTGGGAAAGTTGGTGCAACGATAACCGAAGGTGTTGCGGCTGACGTACTCTATAACCCTTCATGGAATGGTGATGGAATAAACTTTAACACACAAACGGCTCTAACATGGGGATCAGCTTCAACACATAATACTTTCCATCAGGATACGCCTTGGAGTATATACGTAGTCTGGTATCAAAAATCTGTAGGTAATACACATTTGGGTCCTATTTACATTTCTAACGCTGGGGCCAGTGGTAGTACAGGTATTGCTCTTTTCGTGGACAACAGGATCGCTTCCTCCAATACGTACGCTATAACTTATTTAGTTACAAAAGGTGTAGGCGGATCAGTACCAATCAATTTAACTACAGCAGATAATGTAGTCGATCCGAACGCATGGAATTGGGCTAAAATAAAATTTGACGGAACAAATTTTACCTTATATGTTAATGGATCACTTGAGGCTAGCTCTACTCCGTCAATTTCCTTTGCAACTGGCAATGCATCTAACGCTTTAAGGATTGGGAATTTAAATAGTATTGGCGTGGGCACTGGGGCAAGTATGTTTTTGAAACATGTTTACATGGAGGACTCGTTCGTTAGTGGCGCGACTGAGACACTACTCGATAGCTGGGCGGTTGCGATGTCTTCAGAAGGTGTGCCGTTAGAAGACGTTAATGTTTATCTAATGTGTGGACAGAGCAACATGGCTGGCCGTGGGGTTAGTTCTGGTATAGCGGCTGATTTAACGGGGGCGATAGATGCTTTTATTTATGTTCCTAAACCCACACCGCCGACACAAACAAACGGTTCTGGTGCGCTTTCTTCAGCCAGTTATTGGGAAGAACTAGAGCTAGGCAGGAATCAGACGTTTGAAAACGTAGCCACTCAGCACGGCATGGAGATGAGGTTCGGGCGTGATATGTCTACCTACATTAAGAATTGCTTTTTAATAAAAATGGGCATAGGAGGCACTCCAATATTTTCAACAGCAACATACAATGACTGGAATGCAGGTCATAATGAATTGTACGAGTTGTACAGAATCTTAGCTATAAATGGCCTTCAGGAAATTGAGAGTGTATTTAGAAAGAATCCAGTCATAAGGGGATTTATTTGGATGCAAGGGGAAACGGACGCAATTATTTCCACGGCTGGGGCCGCTTACAAAACAAACTTCTACACGTTCATAAATAACATGATTGATGCAATTGAAGTGGCATATCCAATCAATAAGATGAGAATATACATTTTCAGGATAACTAATTCTGGTGCGCCTGGATATGACATGACGGAGTTTAATGCGATATATGCAGCGCAGGAAGATATAGGAGATGATTATTTGACGGACAACGCAGGACACTCGGATGATGTGCTAGGGTCAACATGGAGAACAACAGATGATTTATCATTGTTAGACGCGCAACATTATAGCGGTGCTTCTTTAGATATTATGGGGAAGGCTTTATTCGCCTACTTCAAGCAATATGTAGACGAGTAAAGTTTAAAAATATGGCAAAGAAAAAGAAAGAAATGGTAGAGAATTATCTTAACTACATTATCAAAAAGGTTAAGATCATTAACCAAAAAGGTGCGGTGTTAGTACTGCAATCAGGAACCCCGCCGCCTCCACCAAATCCGCCAGGTGGGCCTAAGTGAGAAGGTTCATACTTCTGTTCTGTTTGTCTTGCTCTACGTTCTGGCTTATTTTACCAGCGAAGTACAGAGGGGAAAGCGGAGAGAAGTATAGTATAGGATTTTTGTTTGACGATATTCGAATAAGGGTTGATACATACACCTGGATGCTTTGTGAGCACGTGGTTATAGTTGCATTAGCCGTTGTAATTTTAATGCAGGAGACAAGGTACAAATTGTCAGTATCTATTTTCTTGCTGCTTCAACTAGCGGATACAGTTGGTTGGGTACTTTCTTATGATGACCCGTTAATAGAGACTGGATTTACTTTTAATGAATTGAAGATTGTGCTTTTTATTTTCGCAATTATAATCGAGTCGTTATGGAAAACGAAAAGGAAAAACTAGAGGTATTGTATAAGACAAGATTACTAGAACTTAAAATTGAACATTTAGAGGATGATGTTGAAGTTATTAATAAAACACTTTACAATGACGGACAGGGTATGGTCTATGATGTTAGACAGCTTAAATATGATAAACGCTCTTCGTCTGGCAGGATGGCTTTTGCTTTTAATATTATTTCTATTTTGATTTCATTGGTCGTTGTAGTGCTGATGATTTTAGAAAGATCAAATAATGTGGGATGAACAAGGTTGTTCGTGAGCTTTAGAGGAATGAAAAAATGGGGATCATGAGCGACACGTTAATTTTAGGTATAGCCATACCAACAATATCGGCTGTATCGTCATGGGTAATAATAATGTTAAATGCCAGGGCAGCTCGTAAGCTTCAAAAGCAGATTGCAGAATACCATAAAGAAGTAAACGGCAAAATGGGACAACTACTGGAAACAACTAAGGCGTTAGGGAATGCAGAAGGAGCGGCAGAAGAGAAGGAGAAAAATAAAAATACATGATCGCAAATGAATAAATTCCTTTTACTCAAAAACGGCGTAATTCTAACTGAGCATATCAGGCCGGTGATTATTGCGCTTGATGAGTATTTCGAGAAAGCAAATTTGACCGCCTACGTCACCTCTGGACTCAGGAAACCGGAAGACCAGCTACGTATAATTAGAAATGAATTGAATAGTCGGGGTCTATCAGGAGATTATCAAGATGCCTTTGAGGATATAGGTTTTAAGATGCAATACGAAGGGCAAGAGGTGTACGGCTGGCAACCTGGATGGAGTAGATTATTGAACTTGGGTTTTATTGTCAACCCTCCATATCCTGCCAAATGCTTGATGACCTACTTCAGACCCGGAAGTCCGGTGAATAGGAAAGGACAATTAATAGGTGACTCTCCACACACAAGAGGAACGGCGTTCGATATTTCTGGCGGTAATGACGGAGTTATAAACGAGGCACAAGTGATTGAGAAAGCGATGGGAAAAGTTAAAGGACTGAAAGGATATTTGATTGAACGTAATAACAACGCTATCCATGTGGACGTAGGACCCATTGACATGACTAAACTCAAATGATATGAACGACTCCATAGACGTATTTCAAAACCCTGTAGACAGCGTTCGTGTCGCAGCTCAGGATGTAACAAGCAATGAAGTAACCAAGATGCTGGACTTAACCGAGTCGTTACAGGCTCTATGGAATTTGGTTCACCTTGAATACATCTTCTTTGTGTGCGTGACGTATTATATTGTAGTGACTCGCATTCCCGGCATTAAAACAAACGCTATCTGGCGTAGAAATCTGGTTATGTTTATTTCCACTGTGATCTGGGGAATTGTTGCGTACTACTGGCGTCATATTGCGGTGCTCAATATTCTTGTAACCGGACTCTGTGTAAATGCTTTCTACGAATTCATTCTTAAAGGAGCATTTAGAGCACTGGAAAAATTCGGTATCACTCCTCTACCAGGATGGCACGTAGAGGAAATCAAAGAAGAAAAACAGAAAGACATTGCGCGGGCTGAAAATCTTAAACAACAACCAAGTGGCATTAATTGAAGTCAAGGAACTACACTTACATATCGACTTTACTGGTCTTGATCAGAAAGCAAATAAAATTTTATCTCAACTTTTAAACTTACAAAATCAAATGGCTAAGACAAAAGAAGAATTGAAAGCTGAATTCGCAGCAGGATTCAGCGACCTAAAAAGTTCTCTCGCAAATATTAAAGTTCTCTCGCAAATATTGCGGCAGACATTGACCGGCTTATCGCTGGCACAGAACCACAAGGTGGATTGACTGAGGCGGAGGTCGAAGAACAATTAACTGAACTTAGGGACGTATCTGCAGCTCTTAAAGCAGCTTCAGAGAAAGTCCCTGAACCTCCAACAGAAGGATAGTTTTTTCAATCTGTAACCAGGCCAGGCGAATAGTGGCGTCTGGCCGTTTACTTATTCATATTACAAGTTTTAACAACCTTCCAACTATCACCCCAACAATAAGGGCGATGGCAGACCATATAAGGACGTGATACCAGCGAATCCGGCCATGAACAACTATCTCCTTTGTGACCGTTACTGGAACTTTCACCTTAACTGTATCTGCCCTGCACTTTGCTTTTATAAAAACAGTGTCCCCTCGT
>DATHIE010000710.1:0-2056 GCA_035316905.1 Chryseolinea sp.
GAGCAATCAACGACCGTCTTAAGAGAGCAGCAGCAACGGCAGATCGTTGGTAGTCATCCTATTATTGTGTAGCAATAAGACGAACAGCCTTCATCCTCGAGATTTTCAGTATGCTCAGGGCAACAGTAATAATTGACACAAGTAACACAGAGCTGCCGATCAAAATGAACAAAGTGATACTCAGCTCACCTCGATAGGGAAATGTTTGAAGCCATTTTTCCATCCCAAACCACACCAAAGGACTAACGAGGATTGTAGCCAATGCAATCAACGCGATGTACTCGCGCGCAAACAATGTAAGGATCGAAGTAAAGTCTGCTCCAACAACCTGGCGAATTCCTACTTCACGTCTGCGTTGATAGATAGCAAGTGATGACAATCCGAAAAGGCCGAGGCATGAGATAATAATAGTAAGTATGCTAAAGTACGTAAACACGGTCATGGCCGTTTCTTCTTTCACATACTGGGCTGCAAGTGATTCGTCCAAAAACTTGTAAGCGAAGGGTTCATTCGGAAAGGTTTTCTCCCACTCTGACCTGATGAATGTAAGGGCGTCATTCAATTGCGGGCTGCGCAACGCAACATAAACATAATGGATCTCACTCTTGTTAAGCACAATCACCTGCGGCTCGACCTTATTATATAAAGATGTGTAATTGAAGTCGCGGATGACTCCGATTATATCGGTGAACTTTCCGTCCTCAAACGACACCTTTTGCTCAAGCGGGCTTTTCCATCCCATCATACGCACCATCGCCTCGTTCACTATTATACCGTTTGCTTTGTCGCCAGGGTTTGAGTCGAAATTCCTTCCCTCAAGTATCCGTATACCCAACGTCGAGAAATAATCCTCGTCGATATTGGTATAATTCACCATTCTGGCGTCGTGTTTTCCGTCTGTAATTACATTTATTGACCCTCGTCGCGTATCAGCGCCGGGTAATGATCCGTAACCGCCTGTCGAAACATTCTTTATCGTTGAATGATTCATTAGATTCTTTTTGAACGCAGTCGTGGGCTCATACATCGTCGAGTCGCTTGGGGGTTCAAGCACAAGTACATTGTCTTTTTCAAAACCAAGATCATAATCACGCACAAATACCATTTGTTTATCAATGACAAAAGTGCAAATGATCAAACCAATGGAAATGAAAAACTGAGCGGCCACCGAAATCTTTCGAATCCATTGCCCGCGTGGCGAGGCAATATTTCCTTTCAACGCGAGTACCGGTTTGATCGAAGAGGTATAAAAAGACGGATAACTCCCCGCAATAAGGCCGACTACCACCAGTATTGTTACTATTACTAAAACAGACCTGACGCTGAAGAGATCATTTATTGTGAAATGGCGTTCAACCACACCGTTAAACACCGGCATTAAAATAATAGCGATAACGATCGCAAGGACAACTGACAGCGCAGTTAGAAAGAAGGATTCAGTAAGATAGCGAACTACCAATTGCGAAAACCTCGCTCCTATTACCTTATGTATGCCCACCTCCTTACCACGCTCAATAGATTGTAGTATGGAGAAGTTGATGTAGTTCAGGCAGCCAATGAATAGGATAAGGATTGCCACGCAACTAAAAATGTAGACATAACTCTTGTTACCTTTAGGCGTGTCGTACATCAATGGTTCTTGAAAGTGTAACCCCTTTAACGGTTGGACCTGTAATGAAAAAACAAGCACGTGCTTATTCTCTCTCAAATAGCGATTAACTTTATCCTCTATTATTTCATTGATCTTCTTTTCGAACGCAGGAATTACACCCGCTGAAGTGATAGTGTTCTCTCGGAACAAAACATACACTCTATAATCGAAATCAAACCAATCGTCGGGGCGATTAGTGCTATCCATTGAAGTCAGCATAGTGAACCACAGGTCGGAATTAGGCGGTGGATCTTTCATCACGCCGCTCACCATATGTTCCGTGCCGAATATTGTGAGCCATTGACCCAATGGGTCAATGTTTCCAAAATACTTTTGGGCAGAAGTTTCTGTCAAGACAACCTGATGCGGATGTTTGAGAGCGGATGAAGGATTACCCTTAGTGAT
>DATHIE010000711.1:0-2057 GCA_035316905.1 Chryseolinea sp.
GCCCATTGTCCAGGCACCAAACAGATGAATCTGACCTCATGCCTTACTCAGTCTTACTGGAGATTGAAAAAAACGCATTAATCGACCGTAAATCACCAGTGGAAGTTTTCAATGCGATGTGTGGCGCCTATGAACCGTCGGTTTTGAAAGGCTACATAAAGAAATACTTCAGGTTGTGGTCTGCAAATCAATGGAAACGGGAACGACTCGCCCCTTCTCTTCACCTGGATGACTGGAACGTCGACCCGCGGACCTGGTGCCGGTTTCCTATTCTGTCTTCGGGTTATTTAGAGGAGTTGTCTCTACTTGATGAGCTTTGACAAAAGATAGAATCTTGAGGGCTCTTAATTGCATTTTGAGCTGCCGATGCCCAAATCCCTTGATTTTGGGGCAATTACAAATTATCGGACAGAGCCACTCTCCCCCTTTTCCAATCCTCAATTGTAATTATATTTGCCGCTTATGACGATACTGAACTATATCATTTGGAACAAAAGTCCTGAAATCTATTCCATTGGAACATTCGCACTTCGTTGGTATGGGCTTTTTTTCGCGCTGGGTTTCCTCATAAGCCAGCAGATTTTATACTATATCTACAAAAAAGAGGGCAAGCCCGAAAAAGATGTTGATACGCTCACGATATACATGGTTGTCGCAACGATCGTTGGTGCAAGGCTGGGACACGTGATCTTTTACCAGCCTGAGGTCATTTTCGAAAATCCGATTAGTATTTTCCTCCCGTTTGAACTTAATCCTTTTCGATTCACCGGATTACAGGGTCTTGCCAGCCATGGAGGCGCAATTGGAATTCTTTTTGCACTCTGGCTTTACAGCAGAAAGAAAAAGCCTGGGCAATCATACCTCCAGGTCGTTGACAGAATTGTAATCCTCGTCGCGTTGACGGGAGCGCTCATACGCCTGGGAAATTTCTTTAACTCCGAGATTATCGGTTTGCCTACTGACAAACCGTATGGTGTAGCATTTGTTAGTGAATTTAAAGAATCGGTCACGGATAAACGTATTGATCGCGATGGGATTATTGAATCCGTCGTGATCAAAAGGAACGACTCGCTTCCCAAAGGAGGGAACGGGCGTGTACCCATAAACATCTATATGTTCTTTAAAAAAGGAGTCACCAAAAGTCAGGCTGATAACTTAAGCAACTACACGGCTCGTAACATTTTGGCAAACTCGCTACACGAGCATTTTGACGCCACTGGCGAAAACACAAGGATCAGTGTAGCCGAACAATCAGATGGAACTCTGGCAACTCGCATTAGCACGTTTGCTATCGCCCGTCATGCCGCCCAACTTTATGAATCGATCTCATGCGTTATATTGTTCTTATTCCTTTACTGGCTGTGGGGTCGACAGAAAGAACATCTGCCTCCCGGAAGGCTATTGGGAATATTTCTGATCTGGTGCTTTGGTTTGCGTTTTTTCTTTGAGCTTTTAAAAGAAAATCAAGAAGCCTTTGAAGACAGTATGATATTGAATATGGGACAAATATTAAGCATTCCATTGGTCATAGCAGGTGTTGTAATTTTGTTGTTATCTTTTAAAAAAGAGAAGCAGCCAAATTCATGATTGAATAATAATTAAACCTGTTGTGCTCAATGGAGCTGTGGTACTATGTGATGCGGGCAACTATCTTCGGCTTCTTTGTATTCCTTTCCTTGCAGCAGACCCTTGCTGCCGGCAATCCCTATGCCCTCCCGGACTCAATAAAACGCCCGACAAAATCGAGGACTGCAACTGACACTACTGGCCATTTCATTCACATCAACCGGATATTTATTGTCGGAAATAAAGTAACGAAGGAACGGATAGTATTGCGCGAACTTACATTAAAGACCGGCGATGTTGTTTACAGCACGGAACTTCCGATCATTCTGGATATGGATAAGAAAAAGCTTATAAATACAAGGCTTTTTAATACCGTTGAAATCAGGATACTTGAATTTCAACCAGATCAAATTGACTTATTGATCGATCTTAACGAAAGGTGGTACACATTTCCTGCACCAATCTTTGAACTGGCTGACAGGAACTTTAAT
>DATHIE010000712.1:0-3050 GCA_035316905.1 Chryseolinea sp.
CACGTGGGTGGCTGTGGCGAATGGAACCACCGTTAGCAATAGTTGGATATTCGGAGCGCCGGATGTCCCTACTATTAATGGCGCGAACACTGGAGCCAACGCCTGGTGGACAGGTGATAATAATCAGTCATACTATAATAATGAAGACTCCTTTGTAATTGGTCCTTGTCTCAACATCAGCGATCTCAAACGACCAATGATCTCTTTGAAATATTTTGTAGACGCTCAAACGGGTTTTGATGGAGCTGTTGTTCAATATTCAATCAATGGTGGTAATACGTGGGTGGAGGTAGGAGATGCTGAAGGTGCTGGCATTAACTGGTACAATAGCCGCAACCTTAACGGTGAACCCGGGGGACAAAGCAACTTCGGCTGGTCCGGAGAGGATACCGAATGGCGCGATGGCCGGTACAACCTTGACCAAATACCTGTAGCATCTCGTAATAGCGTCATATTCAGAATTGCATTCGGCAGTAACGACGATAACCTTGTTGGAGAAATCGTTGATGGCTTTGCATTTGATGATATATTCATTGGAGAAAAGAGCAGGAATGTATTGGTCGAACATTTCACAAATTCTGATCCATCCGTCAGGCCAACAACAGGACAGTTGGAACAGGTTTACAATGACCAGTTCCTTGTAAAAGATTCATCTGACTTTGTCCTGGTTCAGTATCATATGGCGAACCCATCTGAAGATGATATAAACAAGTCAAATCCAACTGATCCACAGGCCCGCGCTTTCCTCTACGGAGTAGCCCAACCGCCGACGACAGTAATGGACGGTATCCAGGGAGATTATTTCGGAACAAATTTCACTGGCGCTCCGGCGTTGATCACGGCGGAAGAGTTGGATCGGAGAGCCCTTGAATCTCCACAGTTCGAAATTACATTCGCGCCGGTGGCCGGTAATCCCGATTCACCAGTTGAAGTTGCTGTAACCTTTAGATATATCGATTCACTGAAGGCTTATACTACACCGGTGACATTGCATGCGGGCTTGCTTGAGCGCGGTGTGCCAAATTCCGGCACCGTTGATGGTACCGTTAATGTGATGAGAAAACTTCTTCTAACGGGCGCAGGAAACACTCTTACAAGAACATGGACCTATGGTGATTCTGAAACAGTGAACATTAGTTACGTTCTCGACGTACCGATTGTGAATCCCGATAGTCTTTATCTGCTTGCTTTTGTTCAGGATCATCTTCTGAATTCAAAAAGACTACTTCAATCAGCGATCGTCAAGTCACAACCTAAGAACGGTATTACAGTGGTGGGATTGCCAGATGATCCGATATCTGGTGAGATAAGGGAACTGGTCGTCTATCCAAACCCTGCATCGCAGTATTTCAATATTTCTTCTGAAGCGAACCTCAGCAGGGAATATACATGGCAGCTGATCGATCAAAGGGGTGTGACTGTACTATCAGGAGACCTTTATCAGGATTTCACTCATGGCGCTCAAACGGTAGATGTCGGTGGCCTTGCAAACGGAATCTACTTCCTGGCAATTCAGACAGGAGAGAAGTCGATCGTCCACAAGAAGCTTGCTATTATGAACAAGAACTAAACGGTTGAAGCTTCCTTCGCAAGTTGAGGCAGCACCGTGTTACATTGCCGGACGAATTCGGTAACAACTTCGGGAATCTCATCAAGCTTGGTGTTGGCCTTACTGTTCTCTTCAATAAAAACGATGTTCGTCCTTAACGGATTTAATCCCATCAAGATAAATGATGGCTTTATTTGGTGAGCGACCCGTGCAAGCTTATCCCATTGCTGACTTTTCAAAGCAGCTTTCATTTCCTCAAGAGCAGGAGGGATGGTTTGAGTGAACGTCAAGACCATTTCACGTATGAACTCCTCGTTGTTCCCTGAAACCGAGCGCAGATAGTCGAGATTGTAGAGTTTGTTTTCGGAGCTCGATGGTTTCTTGCTCGTCTTTTCTTTTGGTGTGATTTTGAGCTCTTTAAATAGCTTGCGGTACAGATCATCGGGGGTGAATGGTTTGGGCAAATAATCATCCATTCCTGCTGCCATACACTTATCAACATCCGCTTTGGTCGCGTTTGCTGTCAACGCAATAATGGGTACGTTGCGCTGAGGCGCTTCCATCAGGCGCACCGCCTTGGTGGTTTCGTAACCATCCATTACGGGCATTTGAATATCCATCAGAATCACGTCATAGTCCTGATTCTTGATCATTTCAACAGCAACAAGCCCGTTCTCCGCAGTGTCTGTCACACAATTCCAATTCTTCAAGATGCTTTTTGCGTATAGCCTGTTGATGTCATTATCCTCCACAAGTAACACGAATAACTGCGATGTCTTTGCCGACTTCAACGCCTTGGCATTCTTTGATGAAGAGATCGATATCGTGCCGGGTTTACCGATAGCATAGGGGACATGCACTGTAAACACTGATCCAACGTGTTCTTTGCTCTTAACAGAAATGCTACCCTTTTGTAATTCGACCAATTGTTTTACAATGGTTAAGCCCAATCCGGTACCACCGTATTTTCTCGTTACGCTTGCATCAGCCTGGCTGAAGCTTTCAAAAATGGTTGTCAGTTTTTCATCAGGTATTCCGACTCCGGTGTCGACTACTTCAATTCTCACCCAACAAACTCCTTTGGCCTCGCGATCGGAAGTACAGTTGACCTTGATAGAACCGTTATGTGTAAACTTTACGGCGTTGCTGATCAGATTTATAAGAATCTGATTCAAACGCACCGGATCACCTAGCAGTATCTTGTTCAATTTCTCATCGATCTGGTATTCAACTGCAATGCCCTTTTCTCGCGCCTGATAAGTGAATGTGCTGATCAATGAAGGCAAAAAATCCTGAAGGTTAAAGGCGATCTTTTCGAACCTCAATTTGCCCGACTCGATCGCTGCAAGATCCAAAATATCATTGATGATAACCGTCAGATTCTCAGCTGAATGCTTGATGGCACTTAAATATGTTTCGCGCTCTTCGTGACTGGGATTCTGCCCTAAAAGATTGGCCATTCTAACGATCCCGTTGATAGGTGTGCGGATCTCGTGACTCA
>DATHIE010000713.1:0-2902 GCA_035316905.1 Chryseolinea sp.
GGGCTGGATCCTGACTTCTAAGAACAAACATTTCACACAGGAATGCAATTTCCCGCAGATGACGCAGATTGAGTACACGCAGATTTGCGCGGAACAAATCTGCGAAGATCAGCGTGTCTTTTGATCTGCGAAGATGAGCGGGAAAACATCGCTTCGCACCTTGATTTTGCATAATTTTATAGTATGTCGAAAGCACCGGGTGGTTGGAGTTCCATTAACTACTCCTTGAAGGTGGCGGGGGAAGTCGGGGTAAACAACTTTGTTCAGTCTATCCGTTCTAAGAATACGTGCAAGGTCTGCGCGTATGGCATGGGGGGACAACGGGGTGGAATGGTGAATGAGTTTGGTGAGGGTCTGGAGATATGCAAAAAAAGTATTCAGGCACAACTCACAGACATTCAGCCAGAAATTGAAAAAGATTTTTTTAAGAAGTCATCCATTCCTCAGCTAAAGCAATTGAAGGCGCGTGAGCTTGAACGCCTTGGCCGTATTAACTATCCGCTGTACAAAGATCATCATGACACGCATTATAAGGTGATCGATTGGAATGAAGCATTGTCAAAAATCATAAACGCTTTTAAAAAAACCAATCCGGACCGCTCGTTCTTTTATGCTTCCGGAAGGTCATCAAATGAAGCTGCTTTTATTCTTCATTTATTTGCGAGGCTGTATGGAACAAACAATGTAAACAACTGCTCATACTATTGTCACCAGGCTTCCGGTGTTGGAATCGGTGGAATGTTAGGTTCAGGCACAGCTACTGTTCAGCTTGAAGACTTGAAAGCAAGTGATATGATTTTTGTTATTGGAGCAAACCCGTCATCCAATCATCCCCGCTTCCTTGCTGAATTAATGCATTGCCGGAAACGAGGAGGAAAAGTAATTATCGTAAATCCTGCCAAAGAGCCCGGACTTGTTCGGTTTACTATTCCCAGCAGCGTGACTTCCATGGTTGGAGGTGGTTCCACAATAGCGTCAGCATACATTCAACCTAATATTGGCGGAGATGTTGCCTTGCTGAAAGGGATTGCTAAGGTTGTGTTAGAAAAGCATGCCGAGGATAAGGATTTCTTGCGTGATCATACAAACGGCTTTGAGGCTTTTAAGCAAGACATTGATGCTACCTCATGGCCAGAAATTGAAGAAAGCTCAGGTGTGGATCAGGCGGAAATTGTAGAAGCTGCCAACTGGTTTTGTGAAGCAAGGAATGTTGTTTTCACCTGGGCTATGGGGATAACACACCATGTCCATGGAGTTGACAACGTGGAGAGTATTGTTAACCTGGCACTGTTGCGCGGGATGGTGGGGAGACCCCATGCCGGACTTCTTCCTCTTCGCGGTCATAGTAATGTCCAGGGAATTGGATCGATGGGAGTATCGCCACAATTGAAGCAAAATGTTTTTGATGCTATTCAAGACAAGCTTGGCATTACTTTACCTCAGTCCCCCGGTTGGGATACCATGTCGTGTATAAAGGCAGCGTATGAGCAAAAGGTTGACCTTGCCTTTATTCTTGGCGGAAACTTATACGGCTCCAACCCTGATCAACATTATACAGAGAAGGCTCTTGATAATATTCCATTCAAGATTTTTTTGAGCACAACTTTAAATCAAGGGCATTTATTTGGGAGCAGAGGCGAAGGAATTATACTTCCTGTTGCAGCGCGGGATGAGGAAAGACAATCCACTACGCAAGAATCAATGTTCAATTTTGTGAGGCTGAGTGATGGCGGAATTGTTCGTTTGAGTAATGTTCGATCAGAAACTGAGATCATCACCGATATTGCCATCGGCGTACTGGAAGAAAAGCAGATAAGCTTTAAGAAATTCAAGGATCATCAGAACATACGGGCTGCCATTGCAGCAACTATCCCGGGCTTTGAAACAATTAAATCCCTGGGAGAAACCAAGGAAGAGTTTCAAATTGCTGGCAGAACTCTTCATGAGCCGTTGTTCAAAACCGTGGATGCAAAGGCGACAATGAAAGTTGTTCCGATTCCCCCTCTCCAAGTCAGATCGGTGGGCAAAAAGCAGTTCAGGCTCATGTCGGTGCGCAGTGAGGGCCAATTCAATTCCATTGTATATGAAGAGCAAGACGTCTGGCGCGGACAGCAGGAACGTTGGGTTGTTCTAATGAACCCTGAAGACATGCAATCACTGGGGTTACACGAAAATGACTTTGTATCCTTGAAAAGCGAGACAGGTATAATGAGGAACGTCAAGGTGCGTTCTTTTACTATCAAACGCGGAAATGTTGTGGGCTACTATCCGGAAACAAATGTCTTGATCTCGACCGCAACCGATAAGCGGAGTCTGACGCCTTCGTTTAAGAATACGCTCGTCGAGATTGAATGATGTTGGTTTTTTTCTAGATCCGTCATCATGAGCCAGACACCGTTGGCATTGAAAATGGGGATTCATCAATTGCCGCGAGCTTTAGCTCGCGGACTAAAGTTGAGAATGATTGAGGGCTTTAGCCCAATAAAAACCATCCATTTCATTGTGTGATCGCTTGGGCTAAAGCCCGGGTTGTTGTTTGTAATGAATCCACGAACTTAAGTTCGTGGCAATTGATTAATGCAACAATCAGATGTGAAGGAGGAAAGTTGAACCCTGTAGACAAATGCGTGCCCTCCATTTTTTGCGAGCCATCCTTAAGATACGCTCTGGATGACAGGGATAGTAATAGTAATTGGATGACAGTCTCAACTGACTAGGTTTCATCCTCCTCTCTTTCTTAACAAATCAAAAACGTGTGTATACTTAATTGTAAAACTCCGGTTACTCACGTCTCCGCCAGTATACACATCATTGTAAACAATGAACAATCCGGTATTTGCCTGCTCAAGCAAGTTGAACCGTACGTTGAATGACCATAGGTCCTCTTCACTGTTGTATTGAA
>DATHIE010000714.1:0-10742 GCA_035316905.1 Chryseolinea sp.
GCAGCTTCATTGAATATGATCTTTTTATTCTCTTCGGCGTGATCTTTAGAAAAAGATCTCCCATCTTTCATCTCTACATCCAATAATTCAATCATTCCGTAGTCGACCGTAACGCGTTCAAATTCAGTCCGGTCATCGGGATTTTTACCCGTCCATTCTACGCCGTAAGTCCCACCGTTGTGTCCGGTCATGTCGTGGCCCGATGCTGAAGCAGCAACAACTCCCTGCACCTTCTTGACTTCATCGAAGAAAGCGTCCTGCTTTTGAGAGATATTACCTTCCCGGTTCAAGATGATAATGTTGTCCTTATTGTATCCGAGATTTCTTGTCTGGATAAAGTTGATCTGCTCGTACACCACCCATACCGATACTATCAGCATGATTGACAATACAAACTGAAATACCACAAGTCCTTTGCGTGCCCATACTTCACCAGTCAGGCTGCTGAGTTTGCCCTTTAGTACGGCGGCAGGACTGAACCTTGAAAGATACAGGGCAGGGTAACTTCCGGCGATCAGACCGGTCACTATAACGATGCCCATTACAAATAGGGTAACCGTTGGATCAATACTTAACGTAAGTTGTTTAGCTGTGATCTCGTTGAACTTCGGCAGCAGCGTCCATACGATCAGAAGAGCGACGCCAAGTGAAAACAAGGCGGTTAACGTAGATTCACCCAGGTATTGAGAGATCAGATTTCTTCTCATCGCACCGATCGCTTTTTTCACACCGACCTCTTTAATTCTACGCGAAGCCCGTGCTGTGGACAAGTTCATAAAATTAATGCATGCGATCAGCAGAATAAATGTTGCGATGATGGAGAACAACTTAACGTAGTCAATTCGTCCTCCGGCAAGCACTCCGTTCTCGTAACGTCCATACAGGTATCCTTCTGATTCAAGTCTGACAAAAGGCGAGCGATGGTTCGCTTTGCCTTCAGTTTTTGTTCTCACCAGGTCAAATATCTTTTTATTGAATTGTGCTATATCCGTTCCTGGCCTTAGGAGCACATGGGTTTGTGGTGCGGTATTGAACCAGGTCCTTACCCATTCATTTTCTTCTCTGAACGCTTCGAAGCTGATGACAAAATCAAATTGATGGGAAGAATTGAGACCTATATCCTTCATGATTCCACTAACCTGATATTGCTTATCGTGATTTAGCGTCACCATTTTGCCGATGATATCCTCACTTTTTCCAAAAAGACTTATCGCAAGCGATTCATCGATGACAATACCTTTTTTATCCGACAGCACCTGCTTCGGCTCACCCTGCAACAAATCGTATGAAAACATGCGGAAGAAATCTACGTCCGCATAAACACCCGTGGCTGAGATATCTTTATCCTCTGTTGAGGCGACGAATGACCTTTCCCATTGCAACGTTGATGTAATCGCCATTTCGACTTCCGGCATTTCGGTAGCCAGTGCTTCCGCTGTTGGGCCGGAGGTTGAATATCGGGTGATCATGCCGGTGCCCTGATCGACATTTTCAAGCACCTGGTATAATCGATCACCATGAGCGTGTAACTGGTCCATGCGAAGCTCGTCGTTCACCCATAAAAAGATAAGGATTACGCAAGCCAGGCCCGTTGATAATCCAACGAGGTTGATAAAGAAGGAGCTTTTGTAACGACGAGAGTTCCTGTAGGCGATGAGAATGTTATGGCGGATCATAGGGAATAAGGTATACGGTATATGGTATGGGGTATAAGGTACCTCCGTTCGAAGGTTGCCTTTATTACTACCAGATATGGTGCCGAAGGTTACAGGAGACCGTAAATTTTCGTATTGCCCTGATTTTGAAGAGTATTCCCATTCAGCGGCGTCCTTAAAGGGTAGATCCTATTGACTCACTGTACGCTTATGGATATACCGAACGTACGGTCTGGGTTGTTGTGGGTCATGCAACAGATTAATGAAACAACAATGAATGAGGACATGATCAATGCGGAACTTCTGCATCCTTGGCGGGCCACCTTATACCTTATACCCTATACCTTATACCCTAATACATGAGTCGCGGCTTTTTATAGTTATACCTGAAATCAGTTAGTTGTTTGATCAAGAAGTCTGCAACATCTTCCCGCGAGATTATAGGAAAGAGGAAAGGAGACGTTATATGCTCGCCATCCCGATATTTCCCCGTTGAAGGCCCATGTGTCAGCATTGAACACCGGACTATTGTCCACTGAAGGTCGCTGTTAACTATGCTCAGTTCTTTTGCTTCGTGATCTTTGATAACATTCGTCATCACAAGGGGCATAATTTTATCCAGCACAAAACCCAACTCCGAACGATCTTCACTGACACCAAAGAATGATTGATAAATAAAGCGGCTTACCTTTTGTCTATGCATTGCTGTCACAATGTTGTCAATTCCTTTGACCAGCGTAGGATTTCGTTTGAATGGTGTTGATGCCCCTAGTGCTGAGATCGCACCATCGTGACCTTCGATTGCTGATTCAACACTTTCATAATCACTCACGTCTCCTTTGACAACCGATAAATTTTCGTGGTGGATATTTAGCTTTTCTGGATGACGTACGAAAGCAGTGATGCCGTGTTTTTGTTGCAGTCCAGACGAAACAAGTAGGCGGCCGGTGTCGCCGGATGCTCCGAAGATGAGCACTTTCATTTGTCAGTTGTTAGCGGTTAGATAAAGGTAAGGTTTAATCGTGAATGGGTGTCAATGTAATAGAGTGTGTGCTCAAGCTGGTGCTCCCGAAGTCCAGAGACTCTTAAGCTCAAGCGGGAACTGTGCTTTTATATCAGAGATTTCTCCGGGCGAAACGTGCCTTTGGAGCACACGTATGATAGCCATCAGGTTGTTCAAAGCTTTTTCATCGGTTCCGAAGTCTGTCGGACCAGTTCGTGTATTCTGTAGCAATAGCTGTTCAATGAGCTGGTCTTTGTCTTTGATTTTTTCTTTTGCACCCAAATGCCATCCCGAAACATAGATACCCTTGATCAGAAGAGGCAATTGAGAAATGAGATGCAGTGAACCTTCTACAGTCAACAGGTCTCTGATCGTATGCAATACGCTGGTCAGTATTCGAATGCTGACCTGGTGGTTTCCTTCGTTGCCTAGTTCATGAGAGACTTCGCTCACGAATTTGTTCGCATCGGCTTCATATTGTTCAAACATAGTGAGGATGTTTAGAGGTTCGCTGTTGGTTGTCAAATTTTCTGATTCACACCAATCAATATTTTCAGTGTGCAAAGTGAAGCATACTTGACCTTTATATTTTCCAATAGCGGATCGGAGTCACGCGATGTCCTCAATTGATAGTGTGTGAGTGTTTTTTCTGTAACAACCATCAGTTCGGATTTTTCTGCAGTGATCTAGACGAGGAATATTGATGTTGATGATAATCGACTAATGTCGAGTTGTATTGAATGAGGTCAATACATACATGAATTTTTACGCGTGCTGCTCCACCATCTCACGGCACTCTACTGCACATCTCCTGCACTCTGCAGCGCAACGTTGACAGTGATCCATGTCGTGCTTCCGACATTCATCAGCACAAGCAAGGCATATCTCGGCACATGCGTTACAAAGCAAGGATGCATTTTCCCCTCCGATCATCAATAGTTGTGCGGTTGAGACACAAACCAGGGAGCATTCCATGTCTAGTTGGATACATGGTCCCAGCATTCTGACACTATCTTCCTTAAGGCATTCGGATGCACAGTGCTTGCATTCTGCAGCGCACGCGAGACACGCATCTATGCATCGTTGAAATCGTTCGTGGCTCATATTTATTATTTTAAGGTAAACTTGTCTAAGACTTCAGTGACTGCTCAGAGACAGCAAAAAAAGACCTGAATTCTGAATCCAGGTCTTTCACAGATAAACCTTTACTTGATTGAAATCTGTTTTCGAGGTTTACCATTAGGTTCGCCAATTTTTTCAATGGTCAATTTCAGCACACCGTCAGTGTATTTGGCGTCTATATTTTCTTCGTTTGTGTTTGTAGGAAGATTGAACGAACGTGAAAAAGAGCTGAATCCAAATTCTCTGCGAGTGTAATTATCTTCTTTATTCTCTTTTTCTTCACGACGTTCAGCAGATACGGTCAGCAAACCGTGATCGATTGAAATATTAAAGTCCTTTTTATCGTATCCGGGTGCTGCTAGTTCAACCTCATAGTTTTTTTTATTCTCTTTAATGTTGACAGCTGGCGTATTTCGGCCACTGAGCCACGGAGAATTAAAGAAGCGGTCATTATCAAAGAGATCGGCAAGAATCGAGCTGCCATGAGGCCAATCGGATCGCTTTACCAGTGACATAATTACCTCCTTTTTTAGTAATTGAACATTAGAATCAATCCCAAATAAATACAGGGGCTGCATTTTAATGCAGCCCCTGGTTGGTCCTCTTTTCCTTTCGCTGGTATTACCCAGATCAAGTTCGAGGGATATGTTCTCAGACCTAGAAGCTTAAGTCGAAACTCAAGTTCAGGCGCCACTCCCTAAAGAGGCAACACTTGTAAGAGTATAATTTTTATGCCAGGAAATTTTTTAGCGTCTGAGGCTTCTCATAGCGTCATTTGATATTTACATGGGGTCTAACTTCTCATGCATGTAGATTGTGAGAAATAAATTCCGCATGAGAAAAAAAGGCAAGAAGTATGAAGGCTTGCACGCAAGACATTGTGCATCTTAAGGTCCAAGTGACCCACGCACGCGACCGGAGCTCAACACTTGGACCGGTTAGTTGCGTTCGAAGGTAAGGTAATCGGTGCCGCCATTGCCGCCGCTAACGTCGATCAATTCGATCTTGGCGGAACTGTACGAAATAAAGTGCCAATCATCACTCAATTCTTCGAAAGAATTGTTGAGGGTGAAGTTGATATTAACATGCAGGTCGTTCGAGCTGTCATCGTTGCTCTTTCCGTCGGTAACGCTCCAGGTACCTATAAAGATATTGCCGCCCTTGCTGGCCGTCAGCGTACCACTGGCATCAAAAGCAAAATTGTATCCGCTAAACATCGAAGTTTCGTTATTGCCGGAGTCTTCAAATCTGGTAATCCTCCATGTTCCGGCCTTAACAGCATTTTCTACCGCCGCTGCTGAATTACCAGGATCATCGTCGCTACTATTACAGGATACGACCGCGAATAACGCTGGTAGTATCAGGGCAAGCTTTAGTCTTCTCATGTATGCGTCAATTGGGACATAAATATGCACCTTATTTCCTCCGAACTTGCTGATAAATGCATATCTATTCTGGAATACATGCACACGGTTGATATGAATTCATAAATGGCGATTCGGGAAAGATTTTTTCACGCGCTCCGAACTTGAGAATGAAAAGGCGTGTTATGAGCATTGAATAAATACTAATGCTATGCCGCAGGCTAGTTTTTCTGATTTGATCAACGGTGAAAAGCCGACGTTTGTTGATTTTTCCGCAGAATGGTGTGGGCCCTGTAAGATGATGGCGCCAATTTTGGCTCAGTTAAAGTCGGAAGTGGGAGATATGATAAGGATAATAAAAATTGATGTTGACAAGAACCCGCAAGTGGCATCTGCATACCAGGTGCAAAGCGTACCCACGCTGATTTTGTTTAGGGGTGGTAACGTTGTATGGCGACAATCGGGTGTGGTACCCACAGAACATCTTAAGAGAGCGATCTTGCAGTACGTCTAGACATCCCGCTTTTTCTCTACCTTATTCCTGGGATAAAAGCCACATCCCCCGGTACAATCGTTTTACGAAAATCAATTCTCTTTCAGCGCATTTACCGGATTGTAAGCTGCGGCCCTGAATGAAGGTAGTGCAACAGACAAGAGACAAAGTGCCGCTGTAATTATTCCAGCAACAATAAATAATCCCGCGGTGATATTCACTTTATAAGCGAAGCTGTTCAGCCATATTGTCAATGAATACCAGCTGAGGGGAACGGACAACAGAAATGCAATTAGTGTGATTGTTGCAAATCTCTTTAGTAATCCGATCAGAAGATCCGAAACCTGAGCTCCTAATACTTTCCGAATACCGATCTCCTTTTTCCTCAGGTTCACCACATAGAGGTTTAGACCTATAAGTCCGCAAGCGGAAAGTATTGAGACAATGACCGTGAAAAACATGATAAGCCTTCCAAACTTTCGTTCGAAGCCATAGTTCCTCTCATTAAAGTCACCCAGGGATGCATAGACAAAAGGTACATCAGGATCAAAGTTTTTCCATTTGTCTGTGATCCACATAATTGTTTGTTGGAATTCAGCCTGATCAACATTAAGTGTAATCATTCGAAATCTTTCTGGAACAATGTGGATGACAAGCGGCTCTACGGGTGAATGAAATGTTTTGAAATGAAAATCCTTCATCACCCCCACAATTTTACCCCGTAAACCTTCACCGTAATCGACATCGAGGCCTACTGCATCGGCCGGATTTCTCAACCCTAAGTGGCCGGTCGCGGTTTCATTAACAATAAAATTCGTAGTATCAGCCGCTGTGGCCTTGTCGAAGTCACGGCCCGCTGAAATCTCAATCCCATATGTTCGGCAAAAGTCATGATCGACGTGGATACGCTGCCATAAGACCTCCGTTTTCTCGCTTCCGTTATGGATAACATATCCAGATTGATAGAGCATACCGCCGAGCTGGTGCGAAGTGGCGCTCGCCGATTTTACGCGAGGGTTTGTGAGGACCTCATTTTTGAACCGTTCATAATTATGCTGCGAAGCGTCAGATAACAAAGTGATATTTAAAAGGCGCTCGGCATCGTAACCTACAGGTGTCTCCTGGATAAAATTCATTTGCCGGTTAACCAGCAGCGCGCCGGTTATCAGCAATGTTGTGATCATCATCTGAAAGCCGATCAATCCATGCCATAGGCCAATGCCCTGCCTCAGTTTCACGACTGTGCCTTTTATGGCTATCGCTGGTTTTATCCGTATTATCGTCTGGATCGGATACAAGGATGCGAGAGCCATAAGTAAGAACACAGCACCTGCTGTATTTGCCCAGATCTTAAATCTTGTCTCTTGCGCGAGTTCCAGATCTTCTCCAAGAATATCATTTACAAGTGGAAGCAGCAATCCGCTTAATGCAACACCCAACGCGAAAGCTAAAATGCCGTGAACAATGTTCTCGGAGAAAAATTGAAAGGCCAATTCGTTTTTTCCGCCACCGATTGCCTGGCGAACACCAATCTCGTGCGTGCGACGCTCTGAACGCGCAATCCAAAGATTGACATAGTTGATAACGGAAACCAGTAATACCAATACTGCAACAAAGGCGAGGATATAGACGTAGGCAACGTCTGAATTGGATCGCCACTCATTTTGAAGTTTGGAATGAAGGTGAATACTGGTCATTGGTTGAAGGGTGTAATGATACGTCACTTCGTTAGAGGGAGGAAGATTCTTACTTACCAGCTCACTGATTTTACTTTCAAGGATTTTTCGGTCTGTTCCTGAAACGGTCTTTATATATGTATACAAAAAGTTATTACCCCACGAGGTTAACATCTGATCACCCCAAAGTTTGGGAAGGGTTTGCAATGAACAGATCATATCGGCATTAAAGTGCGATGTTTCAGGCATGTCTTGTATCACGCCTGTGATCTCGAAGTCGGAGTTAAAGGTAACATTGTAGAGCACCTTGCCAACAGGATCTCCATTGCCGAAATATTTTTTTGATGTTGTTTCAGAGATAACGACGGTATTCGGTCTTGACAACGCTGTGGCTGGCTGACCACTGACAAATGTAAATTTCAATACATTGAATACATTGCTATCGGCCCAGATGAAATTTTCTTCGGAAAAACTTTCTGATGTTCCCTTTTTCAAAACCACAGACGGAGAGCGGTAACGAAACAGTCGGACTGCGTCAGTTATAGGCGCAAGATCCCGTAGCCGCGTAGCGAGAGCACCAGAGGTCCATGCCATAGCGCTTTGCTGATTGCCAATCTTTAGGTCAAGCGTAACTCGGTAAATATTCTCCGGTTCATCGTGGTAAGCGTCGAAACTCGTTTCCTTGTATATATAAAAGGAGAGGAGAGTAATAGTGGCGATGCCGGATGCAAGGCCAAAAATATTAAGCAAGCTGGTGGCTTTATCTTTCCAGATGTGTCTCAGCGCAAGTTGGATATACTTAAGGATCATTCGGTTTTTTTAAACGTGGTATTACTCACGGATTGCGTTGCGTCGTAACACAATCATGCCAGAATGCTGTGATTAGTAAGTCACGGTTTAAATGTAATCTACCTCCGGGCCAGACGTTCGTTTTCAATACAGCTCTGTCCGTTTCCAGGAACGTAGACACAATTTCCAAATAAAGAATTATAATGCTGCGTTCTTTTAAGTTAGCTCATGATGTACGCATAAGTTAGCTCATGATGTACGCACTTTTTTGCTTTTGTCAACTGTTGGAATAGATTTATGATTTTTTCACGTGAGGATTTCCGTTGCCTTTCTCCAGCATTGATGAAAGGCTGTTGAGAAAATAGTCCCATCCTTTTTCACAGACATCATAGCACTCTATTTCCGGCGTAAGCCCCTGGTGCGTGAACCGGATTGTTGTAGATGAGTCCGTTTGATAAATGTCCCAAATTATTCTTGTCCCCGTCCATTCATTCTTGTTTTTAATATTCAGATCAAGGTAAGAATCAATGCAGCTCCATACGAGCTTCTTGTTGGGTTCAAGATCCTCGATGAGCATCGTTTTATAAAACTTATCGAACCGGACCGTAAACTTGTCTCCGATGTTTTCGCTGTTCCCAGCAATGTCGTTAGTCCACCAATCGGGGATGCATTTTGTGATGCATTCATAAACGTTCTGCGCAGAGGCAGGGATTTTCAGCGTTTTCTGGTAGTCGATGAGAGTTTCCATAGTTCTTTTTTAGACAGATAAATCTACCACTAATGCTCGTCGGAAGAGGGGTGCCAAATGGACAATGTAGCGGGTTGATTTGGACAATAGAATCAGCTAGCTTCACTTAAAAAATTCCATGAAACATCTCACCATAGTTGTACCGGACGGCCAGAATAATCTAACAAGCATTGTGGGGTCTTATAAGCTGTTAAATCGCGCGAATGAATTTTGTGTTCAGCAAGGCAAAGAGCCGGTATTTAATATCCACGTTGCGGGACTTTCCAAAAGCGTGGAATTCTATGATGGATTGTTTGTTGTACGACCGCGTGAAAAGGTAACGGACATACGAAAAAGCGACTTGATCATTATTCCCGCGCTAAAGAATTATGCACAAAATGTAAAACGCAACGCAGCACTCGCAAATTGGATAAAACAACAGTACGATCGTGGTGCCGAGGTCGCAAGCATTTGTACGGGCGCATTCCTGCTTGCGTCAACGGGTTTGCTGGACAATGAAACGTGTTCCACCCACTGGGTGGCAGCCAATGAATTCAGGACGATGTTCCCAAAAGTAAACCTTGTTACTGAACATCTGATAACTGATAACAAAAGAATATATACCAATGGAGGGGCATTTTCATTTCTTAACCTGCTGTTATACCTGATCGAAAAATATTACGACAGGCAGACTGCAATCTTTTGCTCTAAGATCTTTCAAATTGACATGGATCGACATAGCCAGTCGCCGTTTACTATTTTTAGGGGACAGAAGGAACACGATGATGATGTGATAAAAAAGACGCAGGAGATGCTGGAGAAGAACGTCCAGAAAAAAATGTCTTTTGAAAAGATCGCCGAAAATTTTGCCTTGAGCAGAAGGAACTTTGATCGCAGATTTGTGAAAGCGACAGGCAATACGCCTGCGGAATATCATCAGCGAGTCAGAATTGAGTCAGCGAAAAAAGCCTTTGAAAACACTGGCAAATCTATTTCTGAAGTAATGTATGCGGTTGGTTATTCTGATGAGAAAGCTTTCAGAGACATTTTCAGGCGGTTCACGGGCATGTCGCCCCTGGAATACCGTGGCCGGTATAATAAAGAGTGCGGGTTTAAACCGCCCAGATCATTGAAGCAGTCGAAATAATTTTGCAGCGATGTACGGATTGAGATATATCTGTTGTCTTAGATGGGATCATTATTGATCTCGAAAACAAAACCAAAGTAATATGGAAAAATTTATGCTAATCGTCCGGGAGGATTTGCAACGACTCCGCAAGATGACCGATGAAGAAAGATTTTCAAACATTCCTGAAATGTTGAAATGGATCCAGTCGATCGCTGAATCTGGCAATTATGTTACAGGCGAACCGCTCGCCGTAACCGGAAGATATGTTAGTAAGAACGAAGTGTTGTCCGATGGACCGTTTATTGAGTCGAAAGAAGGCATATGTGGTTATGACATTATCCTAGCTGAAAATATAAATCAAGCAGTGTCCATTGCTCAGACATGTCCATTGGTAATGAAAGGATTGGCTGTTCGCGAAGTAAGACCAATCGTAAAAATTAATGGTTAGTGGTTAATCCTACTTTGTAAAGTTTGAGAAATTGACCCCATTCAATTGAGAATACAAATGCATTTTTTTAACGCAAAGGTTTTTTGAATGCATCAGTGCTGCTTCATGGTGTGTGGCACCGTGAGCCAAATTCACCAGGCACATATGGTTCACCTAGACGCGAAGACCGCGGAGACACGCGCGCTTCGCTTGCAGAAAGGGCATCAGTACTTTCACCCAACATTCCTTGACAATTTGCGCCTAAAAGTTCTGATGCATTACAACCAAGCAACGCGCGACTACGCCTGATAAGAACTACACTTTGCGCCCTCCGCGCGAATCTGATAAATTATGGGA
>DATHIE010000715.1:0-14345 GCA_035316905.1 Chryseolinea sp.
ATTAACGATTAACGATTAATTTATTCAGACCGCAGACTGTTCACAGGATTCATCAAAGACGCTTTGATAGCCTGATAACTTACAGTCAACAGCGTAAGAACAATTGTCCCGAGCACAGACGATATAAATATCCACCAAGAAATTTCAGTACGGTACTCGTACTGTTGTAACCATCCGTGACTTAAATAATAAGCCAGGAGCACAGCGAAAAGGCTGGAAATGAGTACCAATACAACAAAATCCTGCGATAACATTCTCCACAAGTTAGGAACGGAAGCACCGAGAACCTTTCGGATTCCGATCTCTTTCGTCCGTTGTTCTGCTACAAACGAAGCCAATCCGAATAAGCCGAGGCACGATATAAGCACGGCCAGGATTGCAAAAAACGTTGAAAGCTCACCAACGCGCCTTTCATTGCCAAACTTTCGCGCATAGTCTTCATCAACAAAGCTTGATACAAATGGCCTCGCGGGATCTATCCTTTTGAATACGGTTTCGATTTTATCCAGCGCTTCCTTCACATTTACCGTCGGGCTTAATTTAACGAGGAATACACTTTGTTCTTCCGGGGAATAATGAAACATGGAAGCTCTTACAGGTTGATAGGGTGATTGCACCACCATGTCTTTCACAACACCGATCACAGTGAAGGGCTTGTCCTCCCAACGGATGACTTTACCTACGGGATCTTTTATGCCGATAAATTTTACTGCTGATTCATTCAGGATAAAAGCCATTGTATCACTTGCAAACTCCCTGGAGAAATCGCGCCCTTCCTTCAACTCCCATCCAATCACTTTGCCGTAATCATGACTAACAGCATTATTCGGAAAGTCAACACCCTGATTTGGATCTTTCCCCTCCCAATCAAACCCACCGTTTGTATTCCATACTTCCGTGGTGGGACTACCAGATGCAGCCATCTCAACGATCACACCGGCGTTCTTCAACTCGTTGCGTACGGCATCAAAATGATCATGTACCAACTTCGAGCTCGGTATCCTGAGCAATCCATCCTTATCATAACCGATCGGCCTGTGTTGCGCGTGATGGATTTGTTTGTACACCACGATGGTTCCGATGATCAGTGTCGTAGAAATCGTAAACTGCAGAACCACGAGAACCTTCCGTGGAACCGAAGCATATGGTCCCGTGCGAAATGTTCCCTTCAATACTTTCACAGGTTGAAACGACGATAAGAACATTGCAGGATAAAAGCCTGCAAAAACACCCGTTATCAGAGTGAAGCCGATGCCAACAGCCCAGAACATAATGGCCATCAACGGCAATTCTATCTTTTTGTCTGCAACCGAGTTGAAATATGGAAGAATAAGAAACACCAACAGCAATGAAAGAACAAATGCTAACGAAGAAATGAGAATGGACTCACTGAAGAACTGAGTAATCAGTTGTTTTCTGAATGACCCAACTGCTTTCCGGATCCCGACTTCCTTCGCTCTTTTCTCCGAACGGGCCGTGCTAAGGTTCATGAAATTGATACAAGCGAGGATAAGAACAAAACTGCCGATCGTTGCAAACAACCAGACGTTATCGATCCGGCCACCGGTGTTGACACCGCTCTTCCAATCGGAGTAGAGATGCCATTTACGCATCGGATGAAGGAAGACCTGAGGTTTATATCTTTTTTCATCTTCGCCTACTTTATTGAACTTAACATCTTTGATCTTCGCAGACAGCTGATCCATGTCAATGTTCTCCTTCACCATTGCGAAGGTTTGGGTGTAGTTACTTCCCCAGGGATTCTCCATTTCCTGAATCCATTTATTTTGGCTGAGATATAATGACCACGGAATGATATAGGTCAAATCTTTAAACGACGTATTATAGGGGAGGTCCTCGTAAACACCTGTTACCTTCAGGTCGACGCGATCGTCCATACGTAACATTTTACCCACCGGGTCTTCATCTCCGAAATACGTTTTTGATACCGATCGTGAAAGAAGTATCGAGTTCATGTCTTTAAGTCCGGCCCGGGACCCATAGATCATGTTAAGCCCTAACATATCACCGACTTCAGGTTCAAAGTAACTGCCTGGCTTCACGAACATCTTGTCGCCGTAGGTTAGTGTATGATCAAAGTTCCAGGACGATTGGAGTACATAAGTAAAATCACTGCCGTAAAGATTCCGGATTTCTTCCGCCATCTGAGCCGGATTGGCGGTTTGCGTTCCTATTTCCCCGTTAAAGGTCTGATGCTGCATGACCTGGGCGATTCGATCATAGTTAGAATGGTAACGATCATACTGCAATTCGTCTTGTATCCAAAGGGCGATCAGCATGGCGACGCCCATTCCAACGGATAGACCTCCGATGTTGATGAGGGAGTAGACCTTGTTTTTGAGAAGGTTTCTCCAGGCGACTTTGAAATAACTTTTGAGCATAGGCAGGATTCAACAAGTAGTATGTACAAAATACTCCAGAAATGGCCGGAGGTTGCATAATCAGGCAAGAAATTCCACGCGCTTTGCTATAATATTTTCAAAATGTGATGTTCAGCGGAACACACCAAAGGATTAGGAGAAAAGGGCAGAATTGACCCCCACAAGTCAAATTTTCCCAGGCATCTGCCCCAAGTTGCGGAGTCAATGAAATTTTAGGATATTTGAACCTTAATACCGTTTCAATTATGAGTGACAAATGGCTAAATAGAATCGCATTCTGGCTGCTTTGCATTATACCGTTGACGTCACTCGTGTTGATGAGCAAATTTAAGATTGTTGATCCCGTGTTTTTTGCTATTGGCCTAATAATATACGCGATTTATTATAGGCCTTTCGTCCACATTTACCGGTTAAAGCAACTCAGAGCAATCGAGGAGAAGGATGCCTGGAAGCTTTTTATTCCATTCTACCACAATAGGTTTTTCAAAGTCCTCTGGTTGGGATAGTAACCTCGAGAAGTAAGAAATAAAAGGGCACCACACCAAATCCAGAATTGCTGCCCTAGGTTGTCTAGTCAGTGAAATTTTAAGATCTTTCGCCTCAAACAGTTATAAATGAATGATAAATGGCTTAATAGGATAGTGTTTTGGATGCTTTGCATTATACCATGGGTATCTCTTTTGATGATGCTAAAATTCGAATGGATTGATTCCGCGTGGTTCACTATCGGCTTACTATTGTATCTTCTTTTTTATCAACCTTTCGTCCAAATTTACAGGCTAATGCAACTCCGAGCAATCGAGCAGAAGGATGCGTGGAAGCTTTTTATTCCGTTCTATCAGTCACGGTATATCAAGACCCTTTGGTTGGGGTAATAATCTGATAGGGTAGAAAATAATATAGGGGCGTCGTAATTGTTGCCCTTTTTGCTTTATATGAGAAGATGAGAATGTGAGAAGGGAAGAATAGACAAAATGAGAGTAGGGAAAGGGGCTGTATGTACAGACCTGACCACATCCGCTCCTAAACTTCTCAACTTCTAGCTCCTAACTTCTTCATCAAATGACAGAGCTGATCATTCTTTGCGTAGCTTCATTTCTTACCTCGCTGCTGACATTTTTTTCAGGCTTCGGACTTGGTACTATCTTAATGCCAGTCTTTGCAATTTTCTTTCCAGTTGAACTTGCTATTGCACTAACCGGTGTGGTTCATTTCCTAAATAATATTTTCAAACTATCGCTGGTGGGTCTTAAGGCGGATAAGCAAGTAGTAATTCGTTTTGGGATCCCCGCATTTATCGCTGCTTTCGCCGGCGCCTGGGTGTTGCTCCAGATGACTGACATGAAGCCACTTTATGAATATTCTATCGGTGACAAGGTCTTCACAATTACACTTTTGAAACTTGTTATTGCCGTGCTGCTTATTTTCTTTTCTATTATGGAAGTCGTTCCGTTTTTGAAGAATGTTCAGTTGGCAAAGGACAAGCTCATTATTGGCGGAGTTCTCAGTGGATTTTTCGGGGGACTCTCCGGACATCAGGGCGCGATGAGAAGCGCATTTCTAATTAAGGGCGATCTTGACAAGGAAGCATTTATTGCTTCAGGAATTGTGATCGCATGCATGGTCGACATTTCGCGATTGAGCATTTATATCACCAGATTTTCAGACGAAGTATCGAACGGCAATATTTTACTGGTGATTGCCGCGACCGTTTCAGCTTTCGGCGGAGCATACCTTGGCAATCGACTATTGAAAAAAGTGACGTTAAAAGCCCTTCAGGTTCTGGTGACAGTGATGCTCGTCGTCCTTTCTATCTTGCTTGCATCAGGTGTGATCTAACACGGCTTCCGACTATCTTGTTTTAATCTTATGAACCTCGTTATATAAGTTCTGGTTGAGGTTGGTTTTTGCGACAGAATCAAAACCAAATGCGATCAACGATACAATTCTTGAACTGTTCTTTGCTCCAACATGCGCCCTTCCAAAATCCACGACGAAATCCTGGTAGTGCGAATAATTACAGATATTTCTCAAAAAGGGCAAGATCAACCCGGGATTCTGGAGTCTGCTGAAGTTCTTTTTACTAATGATACTTTTTCTTCCAGCATTTTTACGCATTTCCTTATAACGCTGAAGGCATTTTTTATGCTCGTCTTTTGGAACGTATAAGCCTGAGATGTACCATTTCTTCTTTTCGTCAAGCAGCTTTCCAAGGTTATCCTTGTCGTCGCTCCTCTCTTGCAATTCCGCCATGATGTTTTTATCAAGCTCGTCCTTTTTGGTAAGTAAAAACTCGTTAAGCCCGTTAACGTCAAATCGGTCATGTGCCATCCTGAGAATATTGACATAGTCTCCGTAGGCAGGATTGTCCTCTTGTAATTTATATGTGTCCTTACCACAGACGAAGGCTTTGTCTTTTTTGAATTTCTCTAAGCGCTCTTCATAGATTTGCTTGTGACTCCTTTGGAACATCTTATCAATCTTCCGCGCATAGCTGATCAGTGCATCCATGTTCATCCGCACGCCGCCTGCGAGATTTAGGTAATTGTTATAAATTTTTCCCGGGCTCGGCCCAACCCCCATCACCTCATCCGGTATCGTAAAGCTGAGCAGGTCATTTGGATCATTGAACGCGACTATTTCGAATGATGACGTGGAATCGTTCACAAGATTAATGAGCGACCTGTATGTTGCTTTGTAGAAATCTCCGTAGCTGATTGCATTATCGTGGTCGTTGCTTGATTCATCATTTAGCGGAACATCCTTCAAAGCAGTAATAATAAGTTGATTGGTGAGCATAAACCATGTTTTGGTTCGGCGCTGAACGGAATCTACATAATTATCAATCCCTAGATGCGAATCGATAAAATCGAGAAGGAGACGTGACCCCAGACTTCCACTCATGTAATAGGTATTTGTCCGATGACCTATGTTTGCAGACCTGAAATCATTCTCCATCGCGTGGAAAGCGGTGTCTAGCGTTGTCTCAACTTTACTTTTGTATTGCTGGAAAGTTAGTTCGATATCCGCAAAGCCGTCGGTGATCATCAACTTCTTTATCATTTTGGGTACGACGGAGCTTTCATCGTAAATGGAAGTTGAGTCCAACCACTGTTTTGCAGGCTTGGTTATGCTGGATAGGTACACATTATAAATGATCAACCGTTTCCCATAGACACCTTTGAATTCTGTAATCTTTACGGTGCCGGGGCGGTAGCTGCTGGTAAGCGGACCCAAATTGTCGCAAGATTTTCCTTCCGCGCACTTAATACGGTAGCTGACGGGATTTGAGTAGAATCCCAACGACTTTGCAATTAATCCTGTGAGTTCATCGAAGTGGTCCGGTTCCTGATTCCTCACGCCATGAACTGTCAGGAGTTGGGTAAGTTCATTGTTATTGACTGAAGATTCGATTCCCTCAAATGATCTGCTTAATAAGGGAACAATGGAATCAGTTAATGCATTTGTTTTTGCATTCTTGACTTGGACCAGCACGGTATCCCTGTATTCGGACGGAATTGAGAACGGCAGGATAGACGCCTGGAGCTCAAGCTTTCTCTTGACTTTCGAAACCCCTCTTTCTGCCGCCTTTGCTAAGAACGCAGCTAAGAATTTTCTTTTTTCAACAGTGGGAGTCCTATACTTCTTTCCGCCATCCCACATTTTATTAAGACAAACGAAACCGTACTTTGATCCTTCGGACAAAGCACCCATAATGCGGTAATCGTTGCGCGAACGGTTTGCGGGCGCTTTCAGGTTCAGTAGCAGATCCTGGGTATTTTTTTTCTGATCAATAAAGTTCAGAAATACTTCTGATGCCTTAGGATTTTTCAGTCGCGGCATTACGAGATCTGTGGTCTTCTTTGGATCAAGCTGCCAGTATTCGGCTGTATTTACCGAAACGTTCTTTACCGTAATTGCTAGATTGTGACTTGGTGGCAGCCGATATCCGAATGGATCATTTGGATCATAAAAGGAAACAAGCTCAATTGAAAAATAATTGCCCAACCTCCTGGTCTTCTCTTTACAGAAGTTAGTGATCGCCCAATACACCTGCGCGTCAAGTGAATCGGCACGGGCCGGATCATCGGGACGTAATGTGAGTAGGCTGGTAAAAGGAAGTTGATTGGAGATCAGAAAAACTTTTCTTATGTCATACTCACGTTTAAATTTTCTTTCTGGAGCCTGGTCAACATATTCATTCACCTGGATGCCGCGGACTGTCTGATCGGCCAGGTGTTCCTTTTTAAGGGCGGCGGGTTTATATTCTCTGCTCGCAAGCTCAAGCTGCAATGCTTCAAACATGATTTGAATCCCGAATCCCCCGCCAACAACAACGACGTCACCAGAAATTTTTTCAAGTGACTGCAGGAAAGCTTCATGTAGCTGTACTTTGTATGAAGTATTGAGATATAATGCGAGATCGCCGAAGACGTCAATTAGAAATTCTTCTTTCGCAAGATTTGAAAATCCAGTGCGGTACTCAGTTTCGTGGTAGTCCCGGATAAACTGTTTCGCAGGCCTTGTAATTGGGCTCCAGAAGATGAAATAGAAGTTTACAATTTTGTCCGGCTTCGCATCGGCAAATTCCCAATGATATAATTTGGACTTTTCGAAGCCTAGTATATGGTTTGCAGGATCGTTGGTTGATTTTTGTTCCAAGGTTATGGCTTTCTTGGGATGTACAAGCTTAAGTCCCAGCTTATAAGAAAGCCGCTCCACCAAAAAATCAAAATGAGTGGTGTCTTTTTCAGTCAGGCCGTGAACAAGAACAATGCTAGCTGTGTCTTTGGCCTGATCAATGAAATCACGAAGGCCGCTGAATTCCGCATCAGCGTACATTGTGGGATTTGGTGTTTGATATTCGAGATTGATTTTTTCCCTGACCTTCTTTACGGCAAATCGGAAACAGGACGTAAGCGAAAGCATAAGAATAAACATCAAAGCGCAGATTGCATTTCCTGACAATCGTTTCATGGCTGATTTAATCTTAGATTTTTCCATAGTATCAGATTCTAAGGAATGTCATCTTATCGTTTCTGCATTAATGGAAATGGAGATGAACGAATTTGTTTATTCCAGAATGTCTTGTGTATGTCGGATGTTGATTCGAAAGTGGCTTTCATGCGGCGGTATTTCCTGGATGCTTTAAATTTCAGACCGCCCTCTGTCGGCGTCGGCAGGACAACATCCTTCTGCTTGATAAAATCAATGCGAGTTGGAACGAAAAAAACTTTATTTCTCAAGGCCTCATCAACATTTATTTCGCTTTCCAGAAATTCGTTGGGTATCTTTATTTTTTCGATTTCCTGCCTGATGTTGGCAGTATCATAGTCGCCCCACCGGTATTGTATTCTATGTAGGATTAATGAATCTTTAGCAGTAGACATCTCCCAAAACGAGGAGCTGTACAGGTCCTTTGAAAAAAATTTGATGCCATCTATTTCTCCGCGGCCATTTGTTCTGGTCTTTCCAAACCGGATTGTGTTAATATCATTGATGTTAAGAACATTCCTCTCGTATGATGAATAATGTTTCCTGTTCAGATCTGGCTTCATCGCCATATAGATCGCAGAATGAAGAGAATCACTCAGCATGAGAAACTGAACCTCGAGCAGATCTTCCCTTGTCTTTTTGGGGATATTGGTTTGAATCGTTTTTTCTTGTCCCGGTTGTTCGTCACGGAACACTTCTCGTGTGTAAAAGCGATATAGCGTATCAATCTTGATAATACCGGGAATAGAGTTAGTCTTGCACCCAGTGAAAGTCACGACAATCAAGCAAATGATGATGGCGTGCGTTTTCATTTGGTGTAGGAAGTTGTGTAGTTCTGAAATCCGGCTATGCCAATCGAAACAAAAGGAGCATAAGGCGTGACGTGAAAGGAATGGGAACCTACGCGGTGAAGCCAATGCTGGATGTCGAGGTTATCGTAATTGTATGCCGCGATGTATGCCCCGAAATGATCACGTGGATTTGATAACGTGAGAGTCCATAAGCTTTTATTGAAATAATCCTGCGTCGTATCTTTATAATTCACAAACGCAAAATCCAACTCGCCGCTTGCTTCGAAAGCGTTGTTCGTATAACCTGTGAATTTGTGAAAACTGAGCTCGACACTACTGATTAATGTGTTCGTGTCCCCATGGTAGCTAAAGAGTACCCCACCGGTATAGTATCGGTCACGACGATCACCCAAAAATGATTCGTGGATGGGAGTTCCTCCATCGTTGTAGTAAGAGAGCTGAGCTGGACCAACGTGAAGGTTGATGAAGCCGACTCTTTGATTGCGTCTGTTAGCCCCGGTAGTAAAAATCAGATTCGTTCCCAAAGAAATCGAATGATCAAACGGATTTTGCAACGGAGGAAGTGCGAAGTTGGAAAAGAAGTAAAGAGGAACGTTCCGATATTGAAGTGTTGACTGGTTACCCTCATACAGAAGGTTATTCAGGCCAGCAGTTATGGTCATACCCCAAATAAGATCGAATATCGTTCGACTCCCTTCTTTATAGCCGGGGCCTTGAGATCCCAGGCCGCCATTATAAAGTAAGAGTTCACAATGTAAAGACGGATGCACATTTGTTACAGCAAAATTAGAGCTGACTCCACCAGTAATGGCTAAGCGGTAAAACAATGCAGGAAGCTTACTTTTCTTCGGCTGACTTGATTTCCCTTTGGCCGCGTAGAAGGGAATGTCAACAACGAGACGGGCTGAGACTCCGTACTGTAGGCTAAGGTCTTCGTACGTTTGCTCCTGAGCGTGCACTGGCAACCGGACGGTGACAACAAAAAGTAGAACCATGGAGAGCATCCTCTTCGTGATGTGTAATAATGTGCTTTCATTACCCCAAAGATTTGGCATACATTTCATTATTTCTAAATTAGTTCAGTGACGACCCTATCGTCAGACCATTCCATTTTCCTTGGTTTTAACCTCAACTGTTTTCTGAATAGTCTGCGATTGCGAACGTGGGAAGAGAGTGAGTGTGTGAAGGTCCTGGCCTTAAATATTCAACGTATGATCAACATGTATTCGAATAGCGATTCCACTCGGGCAGGATCAGAATGGATCAGGTGGGTTAGGGAATCAACAAATGAATTTAAACATTTTAGCCTTTTTCACGCGGCGTGTGAACGAAATTTTTTTGCGCGATCACATGTGCATGTTACTTTTCCTAGCAATACATTCTTACTTTTGGTATATGGAAAACAGGGGGCTGCTCTTTATTCCCGATATAAGTGGATTTACCCGGTTTGTGACAGAAATGGAGATCGAGCACAGCCGATTCATTATCCAGGAGTTGCTCGAAGTGCTTATCGATTCCAATGAACTCGGCCTCGACGTATCTGAAATCGAAGGTGATGCAATTCTGTTCTATAAGTTTGGCACTGCACCTTCGAATGATGAGATCTTCCGGCAAGTCGAAAAGATGTTTTGTTCATTCCATCGGCATCTTAAAAGTTACGAGTACAGACGATTTTGCCAGTGTAAGGCATGTGTATATGCTATTGACCTTTCGCTTAAAGTGATCACCCATTATGGGGAGTTCACAGGCTATGCCGTAAAGACATTCCAGAAGCTCATTGGAAAGGATGTTATCGTGGCTCATCAGCTGTTAAAGAATAATATTGCTCAGCATGAGTATTGGTTGGCAACGCCAAACCTGATAGGCAACAATCCGGAGCTCTTTAAAGAATGGATGAAATGGAGCGAAGGTGACAAAGAAACGGAAACGGGCAACATTCACTTCCACTATGCGCAGCTCAGTGAATTGAAGAATGAAATTGAACACGAACCACCTCCCTCGCTGGAGCTGAAAAAGAAGATCAGATGTTTGTCGCTAACAAGGGAGTATGATAGAGACATCAAGACATTATTTTTTGTAACGGCACACTTTGAATTTCGAAATCAATGGTTCGAAGGTGTGAAAGAGATCGAAGTGGATCATTTTATTCCCGGAGTCGGCTCAAAACATCGGTGTATACTTGAGAAGGAACAGCAGATTCTGATCACGACAAGTCTTTCTTATGATCCTGAAACAAGGATCGTCTTTAGCGAAACAAGCGAAAAGGGAACGCATGCTGTGTATTATATAATTGAACCACTATCCGAACAACGATGCCGGCTTACTCTTGATTTTTATGTTCCAAACCGCCTTATGAAGTTCGTGTTCGATCTTTTCATGAAGAAAAAATTCGATAGAGAAATGCGGCACTCAATGGAGAGGCTTGATAAGGTCGCAATGGGCATTGTGCTTCCAGTTGAATTTTGATCCGCACCTTGTATCGAATACTTCGATAAACCCTCAGTTCATTGATGAATTAATTCTACATTGATCGGAAGAAACCTGTAGGGAATAGGGAGAGAACTTCATCCTTTCATTGGCGGCGCTCTGTTTTCACGACCACCTCACCTGGCACGATATTTTAGCATCTTTTCGTCGGACAATGAATGATTCGCGATGAAGCTGCTGATTACCTGTATGATTCCGTTGTTTGTTACTTATTGCCTGCCGCTTTCGGGGCAGGATCCTGTGAGGAATGCATACAAAAAGAATGAAGAAAAGGCAGACAAAGACCTCGTCGATAAAGATGTTGCTGAATTTCTTGTCAAAGCGGCTGAAGGTAGGATCATGAACATTAACGAGGGGAAACTTGCTGTGCTTAAGGGATCAATCAGCGAAGTAAGGAATTACGGGCAACTCATGGTCAGGGACCAGTCATCCATGCTGGACGAAATCAAAAAGGTCGCCGCCGAACGCAACATCACATTGCCCGATGGCGTCAGCGATAAAAAAAGAGAGGGCCAGATGGATTTGTCGGAAGAGGCCGGGAAAGATTTCGACGAAAAGTTCATTAAAATGATGGACACGGGTCTCGAGTATGACATCAAGTTGTTTGAAAAGGCGAAGGGTATAGACGATGCGGGTGTAACAACCTTCGTCGAAAAGTATCTTCCAGTTATACAATCGCACCTCGAAAAGCTACAGCAGGTGAACACTTTTAAATGACATTTATGTTATGCGGTGCGATATGCAATCCGCACCAGGACGCCCTGCGTGAGTGTTGCAACCATAACAGAAATCCACAGCGTTATATCATTTGCCGCGTAGAGACTCCAGGCAATTGCAGCCATTGCAATCAAAGTTATTAGGATAAGGAGATTCCAGTTTTTTTCACCAATACTTCTTTTGATGGACGATGATTGTTTCCAAACTTCTTTCACCATAGGAATGTACCCCATCATGATAACAAGGATACCTGCGAGATCCATTTTTGAAGGGCCGTGGGTCGCAGAAAGCTGTATCATCATCAAATCGTTTTCCTCCGGCCAAGCCAGGATCAGTAGACCGAAGATCAATAGGGCAAAATAGACCCAAAATATTCTTTTCATTCCCGAAGGGGGCAGATTTTGGAAAGTTAACCAAAAGTTGGGTGCATTTGCCGCTGGAAATTCACAAGTTTATTGAAGAAGAAAACCGACAGGGTGCGCCAAATTGTAGAAGGATATCCCCTATATTTGACCGTCGTAATCGATATAGTGGCTCCAAATCCGCCTGCCATTTACAGGCCTGTTTATTGTTGAGTTTTTTGCGGTCCATAAACTGAGCTACATGGTAAGTATTGTTTTGGTTACATATAATAGAGCCTCCAGGCTAAAACTGTCGATACGGGACATCTTAAACCAAACCTTCAAAGATTTCGAATTGATAATTTGTGATGACTGTTCGACGGATTCAACCGAACAGGTATGTCGTGAATTTGAGAAAAGGGACAGCCGGATCCGGTATTTCCGTCACCCGGAAAATATCGCAATGCCCGCTAACTGCAACTTCGGGATTACACAAAGCAATTTTGACTACGTTGCCATTCTGCACGACGGGGACCGATTTAAGCCCAGCCTGATTGAACGGTGGTACACAGCGATTTCGAACAATGATTCGGTGGGATTCGTCTTTAATTCTATCGGCGAAACGGACGCGCAAGAGAAACTTGTTAATTCATGGCATGAATTTGATGAAGGAGTTGTGAGCAGGGATGATCTCTTGAATGGCACTTTTTTCAGACGTTGGAAATTTGATTCTCCTGTTTACGGACAAGCAATGGTGAAAAAGTCGCTCCTGGAGGAACGTGGATATTTGAGTAAGGAATATGGTTTTTATTCCGACGTGGACCTTTGGATGGATATTCTCCACAGGCACGACGCATATTACTGTGCCGATACGTTGATCACGGGTCCAACAAAAGATCTTCAGCCGCGACTGTTCGACGATCATCTCATAAATCATTTCCTGTTGATGTTCAGCATGCAGCTGAAACATCGGAAGAAGGAATTTCATAACAGACCGATCGCGTTATGCCGGGAATTGATACTATTGATGTTTCAGTCCCTCTTTTTCCTTACGTATTGCCTGTTGCTTATTGTGAAGAATTACTCGTTACGATCCTATACCGATGCAGGCAAGCTTCTTCGTCATAATTTGTTTCTTTTGATTCCCTGGACCATCATTCTCGTATTTTATCCGATACTATATCCTGTGCTTCGGCTGTTTACAGGCGTTAAAACCTTGGTCGCTTATAAAAGAGAAAAAAAGGAGCCCGCACCTTGGTTGAGTTGGTTTTCAAGTAGATATTGACCACCGCCATTTCTAAATGTGTCTTCCCCCAACGAGTGTCATCCAGAGCGGCTTCTCTTTTTATTAAGTCGTACTCGCAAAAAATGGAAGCACGAACTTGCTGCAAACTTCTCGCTCTCTCGCGAAGGAACTGTCTAATGAATGGCGGGATTTCTTGTTTAGCGCTATGGCACAAACGTCCGATAAATCCTTCGCGTGAGGATTCATTGGTTGTAAGCTAGTCTGCAAAACCCATTCCGTATGCGCAGTTGTCTGATAAGGAATCAACCGCTCTGGATGACATATTAAAATTCCTTTTTTGCTGTCATCCAGAGCGTCTTCGCGTTTTACTAAGCATTGCTCCCAAGAAATGGAGGTATGCGCTTGATACAAAGAGCAGCGTTATTGCGCGAAGGAACTGCCCAACGTAAAGAAGCTTAATAATAGCATCGCACAAACTTCCGACAGATCCCTCGCGTGAGGATGCACCTTTTCCAAGGAAGCAGGTGCTTCCATTTCGGGTGACCAGGTTTTAATAGAAGAGTGCGCGCTCTGGATGACAACTATAAAAAGGCGAATGAAAACCATAAAAAGAAGGATGCTTCATCCTCCGATTTTGCATTACTTGTGTATGTTAATGTGAAAATCCTCGTTCATGGAATTTCACCTTGCTCAGTTGAATATCGCCCGGATGCTGGCGCCTATTGATAGTCCCGTTATGGCTGACTTCGTTGCAAATCTCGATCGAATAAACGGCATCGCCGAAAACAGCACAGGGTTTGTCTGGCGTCTTAAGGACGATTCTAACAATGCTACCTCTATTCGGATCTTTGACGATGACTTTCTCATCGTGAACATGTCAGTGTGGCAAAATGTTGATGCGTTGGTTCAATATGTATATCAGTCCAGCCACGTTGAAATTTTCAAGCGAAGGACCGAGTGGTTTGAAAAAATGCCTGAAATGCATATGGTATTGTGGTATGTTCCCGTCGGTTCTACCCCCTCCGTTGCAGACGCCGTCGAAAGATTAACGCATTTGCGATTGCAGGGCGAAACACCTTATGCATTTTCATTCAAAAAAAGATTTTCGTCTGCGGAAGCTGAGCAATGAGCAATTAACAGTGAGCAATGAACAATGAACAATGAACCATTAACCATTAACAATACCTCTGTCACATTTTTGGTTACGAGTTACAAATTGTGAGGCGTTGTCGGCAGACAGGTGTGGGTGAACTCCGAATGTCGAAGTTAGTTTGGTGCCCTATCCCTTATACCTTAACACCTCTTTCCTCATTTCCGTCATCCCCTGCGCCTTTTCCCCTTCCAG
>DATHIE010000716.1:0-2200 GCA_035316905.1 Chryseolinea sp.
CAGCACACCCGGGAAAGATGGTGAGTTAGCGACGCTGGCCGCCTACCGGGCAATCGATCCGAAATAGAAGTGAGTGCAAGATCGTTTACCGCAAAGAGCAAGGAACGCAAGGGTTCGCTAGGAGTTCCTAAACGATGTGGACCTCTGTGATTCTCTGCGTGCATTCCTCTGTGGCTCTCAGCGGTTAAAATCGGGGCGCGCCTTGAACTAAACGCACACGTAGAACTAGCGGCTGTATTTTCTGCGCTTTTTGCGGGTATTCTTCTGCGGATTTTGCGTTTAAAAAGTCGGGGCACGCATCCTCAAGCTACGCACCCTCTTTTTTCCCACAGGCATTTCAATACGGACTCTTTTCGAGTTTACTATCAGCCGGTAACTCAAACAGTTTATCCTCGAGCTTCATTGCAGTGACTTCTGTCGCTACCAATTCCATCGAAAATTGTGGACTTTCGATAATCATTTTTAAAGGAAGCCCATTGGTCTTCGCCATGACTACATCCCAGTTCCCAAATTTGTGCTTCTCGTAAAGGTTAGCGTTAACTTTTAGTTTAGGGCTAAAATAATACTTCTGAACACCACTCTTACAAGTCAGAATAAGTTCGTCACATTGATATCCTAAAATATTCGTCACTCCCTTATTCAATTCAGATTTGATGACTTCGTCAGGGTTAACAGCACCATCATTCCACAAAACTGCAAGTGAGTTGGACATTTTATTATAAACCTTATTGTCTTTGTTGATATAAAGTTGCCACTGAAAAAAAGTCCCATCGCCTGTAGTCTTGTAATCCCCTTCTTTAATATAATACACCCATGTCTTTCCCATCAACGAAGTAAATTGCTCATCAGTCACATTTGGTGCTTTGCTTTTGTATTCGTTTTTGTAGGTTATTTTCCCTTCAAAATTTTGACCGAATGATAAAGTAATTGTCGTTAGCAGTAACGTTAGTAGATTGATTGTCCTCATTGTATTTATTTGGTTTGTTAGTTAAGTCTAGGTTTTTTTAAAGTATGGACAATAGCTAATCGTTCTCTGATTCCCATCGTTTCACTGCATCCTTTAACCATTGCGGTTTATTCTCCATGTCGATAGTTGATATATCGAATCTCGTATTCAAATCCGCAACATTTTTAATTAGTTCTTCCAGAGCTGGAACCTCCCAATCTGCCCTTTCCTTGTCCGTGGTATCTGGATCAACATCCCATAGTCTCAATCGGAAGCCGTCGGGTACGTATTGCAATCCAAACTTTTGAGGCCTCCCCTGGTACATTAGCCACCTGTCATATGCAGCTGCGGCATATCGCCTGGCTCCCTTGTAATTTTGATCAACAGCTTTAAGAGCCAGACTGTAGGCTTCCCAAAAATCTTCCGGGCAGTCGCCGTGCATGAAAATAATACATCCATGAAAATAATCCTCACCTGAAAGATTGTTATTCGATTCGAGTATCTCTTTGACTTCAGATATTCTGGTTTTGCATTTTTTCTTAAGGGCACGATATTCCGGTGTCCCGTCCCTTGGCTGGTTAAGACACTCATGCTGGTCTTCGTCAAAAAGAGATTTTAATTTGGTATGCATTCTATTGCATTCTTTCCCCAACTGTTTTAAGACTTTTGTACTTAGGTGTGTGGGTGCGGGTGTGTTTCACCCCCGAGAACTCGGGGCAAAGTTCGCAGGGTTTCGCAAGGATTTAACCCGACATATTTCACTTCATAATGGATTTCCCTGCGAAACTTTGCGTCCCTGGCCCCGAGTTCTCGGGGGTGAAAAGTCGAGGCACAATCTTTTCAGCTTAATTAACTTCAACCACCACCGCAGTCCCGTAAGCTAAAACTTCAGTTAACCCACTCATTATCTCATTTGCATCGTATCGCATATTAATGATCGCATTGCATCCTAATCCCTTACCATCTTTAATCATTAGTTGCAGTGCCTCTTCTCTAGCTTTTTCACACAATTCCGTGTAGATGTAACTTCTTCCTCCAAATAATGTCATAAAGCCTCCTGCGATATTACCAAGGATACTTCTGGAACGTACCGTGATGCCACGTACTAAACCCAATTGTCTGGTTATCTTGTAACCCTCTAAATTGGTACTTGTCGTAATTAAAATTTGATCTGCCATGATTTATTCATTTACGTTTCTAATCGTTGCCGGAATGCCTTTTCACCGAGAAGCTCGGGGCAGGCGCATAGGCCGC
>DATHIE010000717.1:0-13444 GCA_035316905.1 Chryseolinea sp.
GACTTATCCTGTTGCCACTAAGAATAGCCGGCTCCTCAATAACCTGCCTTAACTCTTTGCGCTTTAACCGGGGAACAAAAAATTGCGAGTAGCCGATATATTCTGGCAAACCACGGAAAGAAGAACATTGCCCGATATAATCTGAACGCATCGTACAAACGACGTAGATAGGGAGGTTCTGTTGCAAGGCGAGCCTCGCCGTTTCGAGGAGCAAGTTCACAACGATCTGCGAATCTGTAGAAGGATGATCGTTGTGATAGTTTTCCGGATTCGTAAAGAACTCTTCGAACTGGTCAACCAATATCAAAAGATTTGATGCATTTCGCGACTTGAGCTTCTTCTCCGGTTCGGTCAGCTTATTTGGTCCGTCGCCGTCATCAGCTAGATAGAAGCTCGAAGTCTGGTACAGATCGATAAGCGAGGAAAATCCCCGCCGGATCTCGGTTTCAATTGTTTCGGGTGAAATCGAAAATTTATCGGCCAACGCTCTGGCCATACTACGGACCGGCGATCGTTCAGGCCGAAAATCGACGACCGTCCAGTTTACATATCTCGATTTGAAAAATCCCGCGCGCGCGTTGGGAATGAGTCCTGCATAAATAAGCGATGACTTACCTTCACCGGATGCGCCTGTGAGCATCAGGAACTTTCTTTCCTCCAACTGGGCGCTGATTTGATCGATCTGTTCATCCCGCCCTTTAAAATACAAGCTCTCCTCTTCCGTAAAAGAACGGAGGCCAGTATAGGGACAAATTTGAGATGACTCAGTTATTTTCATTGGTGTAAGTTATCGGCCTATAGAACTCGTACAGCCGGTCGTTGTCAAATTGATTCCATTCCGGTTTTTCGATGCCAATTTTTATTCCTTCCTCATACCCAACTATGATATTCCAGGCGAATGCTTTGATATCCGTCGCCGAGATGTTATCCGGGATGTTTTGGGTTGCTTCATAGAGATTGCCACGGGAAGCCATCGAACGGCAAATCCAGGCAATTCCTTCCAGTTTTAATTCAACATTCTTTAGCGTCATGTAGGCTTCGTCGATATCGCCACTGGAATTTCGCATAGCAAGTGCGTTCGCAAGATAGAGCCTGTTGGGTTGAACGGTAGTGAGATTGCTAATCTTCAAGATCTGCTGTTTCGCCGAATCAATCAGCATCGAAACCCGCGCATCATTTATTCCTTCCCATTGGAGGTTCGACGCTGCATATGCATAAACAGATGATTTGTTTGTCGCGCTTTCGAAAATTCTCACAAGTTTTTCGGCAAGAACCGGGTTATCATATTTAACCAGGTCAGACACTGCATAAGCAACATAGCGGAAGGCAAAGTTAGAATTAAAAGAATTTACGAACAACGTTTTAAGTTTGTCCGTATTCAAACGGCTATAGTAGTAGATGCATTTTTCCTTTTCGCCTCTCAGCGAAGCCTCGTAACCAAGGCGGAGATATAGAAACTCCAGATTACCGTATTGATATGCACGAACCCCGTCAAGTTTTTTCTCCAAGGCTGAAAGTACCTCATATGGAATCCGCTTAGATGCCGTATAGGCAAGATCTGTTTCAACAAAATGATAGTCTCGAAAGAACAACTCAAAATACTTTAATTCATTGCCCGTCTTATACAACTCATCAAAGAGATTCTTCTCAAGAATATACTCGAGAAAGCTTCCCGAAGTAAAAAAGTAATGGAATAGCCGTGGCTCGTTCGGATGAAATTGAGTTCTTACATCAGGATAAAGAAAAAGGAATTTCCGGGCCTGAACCATATTGTCATTGACGCTGAGCTCAACCATTTCGATTTCTTCGTTTAGATAACGAGGGTCAACGCTCCGGTATAACTCCACAGCCCTGTCAAAATATTTTATATTAGCCTCCTTCGGCGAATCAAGGCCGGCGACTTCAAGTTTTCGCTGGCGAATAATTCCTTCGTCTTTATAGGAAAGGGCGAGTTTGAAATTTTTTGCATTGGGATCTGTTATTGTACTCTTTACAATCTCCCTGTATTTATTGAAAAAGAACTCGAGAAGGGCATTGTCACTGTATTCAAGACTAAGGTTATAGTCCTGATCAAAACGTACATCATAGTGCAAGGCCGTTGTTGAAAACTCGTAAAGCTTGCAACGTCCCAGCAATCGCGCGTAGAATTCTTCGAGTGATATTTTTTTCCGTCGACAATACAAATCGGCAAATTCGTTCAACTGATCCCCATGATCATAACGATAGAAGCAGGCAGCGATGTGAGATGCATTGTCTGCCACCGAGCCATAATCGTTCTGAAGGTAGTTTTGATTATAGAGCAAAAGCGTGTCGATGGCCCTTATCGCACTCTGCGTATTTCCCGTTGACGCATAGAGATAGGCTAATTCCTGGTACAGTCCATTAAACTTGAAGCCATGCCGAAAAAAACCTCTTTCATTGACAATGTCGCGGCTGTAAACCTCTTTCACCCAGGTCGATTGAGGATTATCGAACGGTGAAAGTATCGCAATTATTTCTTTTAGTTGTTCGTTCGACAGTGTACGATAGTTGATCGCATCTTCAAGTAACAAGTTCAGGTTGCGCGCGTCATTAAAACCACCTGGCTGGTTTTTCAGAACTGCAAGAGTCCATTCGGCAGAACGGGAAGTATTTTTCTTTCGTAACGCATCTACCTCTACTGTCGGAATGTAGAAATAAGCAAGTTCAAGGACATCACGCATATCCGTAACCCTTTTTAGCATCCTGGAGATACGCTCAGGATTTTTTTCTGATAATGCAAAACCGTCGAGAAGACTATCGGCCACTGCGAATGCTTTCAATACCTCACCTTTCGGTTGCCCTTGTCCCTGTTGTACCAGGTTCCCAACAATTGCGATCGCAAGGTTTGCGCTTTCAATGGGATCGTCAATTCCCCGCAACATTTGGACGATAGTCAAATCTCCCAATCTCAAGTGTTCACAAGCAAGGTTAGTTTTATTACGAAGAATCACCTTCGGGTTTGCCATAAGCTCGACCGTCGTATTACTCAGTTTCTCCAGCACCCTCGCATTCTGTCTGTTCAGGTAGTTCCTGACAGCAAAAGAGCTCAGCGTCAGTACGATGATAGCTCCAAGAACGGCCGCGATCTTTCCCGGGCCATAACGTAAAACCGTTCGTGTCACGAAATGTTTTCTAGCACTTCGTCGTATGAAATCCGATGCATTTTGTTGTATCCTTTCCGCTTTCTCAAGTTTCTGTCTCTTGTCCAGATCATCTTTAAGATAGCGGGCGACCCAGGCAGCATTTGGTTTGACTCTGTTGATCCATCCCTCAAAATAGGTTAATGGACCAATAGACAGAAGGAAATCGCCAGACTTGTTACTCTTCATCCAACGGTTGAGCTGCTGGCCAAAGTCAAGAGAAATCGTATGGCTATCAAATTCTTCTTTAGCCCACTGCCCAAGATTTTCCCAGTTTCTGATCAGGCTCTCATGCGTGATATCCAATACGTCAGACTCTTTTAATTCAGGTACCTCTTCCGAGAATGGTCTTAGCAAGGTATTGCCAGGCTCACGAAAAATATCCAACGTATTTCCTACAGTTCGAAAATCAAGATGTGGAACATCGATGACCGATGTGACCTCACCCAATGACATTCTGTTACGAACGGCCCTGCTGTTGTCGATCTTCGTAAGACATTTGAACGCTATCTCGATGATCATCTTCGCATCAGTCTCGCTTACCTGCCCCTTATTATTCCCGCGCAGAAGGTCGGACGCCTGATTATATAGCTTGTTAGCATGCGTGTTTAACACGTTTTGTAAACTCGGCTGATGGTAGCAACTCTGCACTTTCTCCGGCAGGCCCGCAAACCATGCCTTAAACTTTGCTGCATCGTTATCTGAAAGTTCACTTCCCTGAATGCCGCCCACCATCGCATAGTGAATGAGGTCCATTTCCTCCTCACCTGAGCTGGCCATCTTCCAGATCTGATTCAGCGCATGTTGCAGAATCGGCAATTGATCTGTGCCTTCCACCATATCGTGGATAAGTCGCTCCGTAAGTCTGCGCGAAATCACATTTCCACTAAGTATCGCCGGTTCCTCGATCACTTCGCGAAGCTCCTTTCTATTCAGCCTTGGTACGAAGAACTGAGAAAACCCGATATACTCCGGCAACCCTCTGAAAGCAGCACACTGACCGATGTAATCAGAACGCATGGTAATGATCACATAGATTGGAAGATTTTCCTCCAATGCAATCCGCGCTGTTTCCAATAAAAGGTTTGTGACAGACATAGCCTCTTGTGAGGGCACACCTTTTTGAAAATTTTCAGGATTTGTAAAAAACTCTTCGAACTGGTCAGCCAGGATGATAAGGTTCGACGCCTTTCTTCGTTTTTCGTTTTTCTCTTTTTCGGTTGCGTTTAGCCATTCAGTCGATCGCACGTCATAATATAGCGGCGATGCTTTGTACATATCAATCAGCGCCGAGAATCCATAATTCAATTCGGTCTGAACTGTTTCGGTCTTGACGCCAAGCTGATTGGCAAGTGTACGAGATAAGTTTTCTAGGGGATTTCTTTCCGGTCTAAAGTCAACAACACTCCAGTTTGAAAATGAGGCTTTTAAAAAACCAGCTTTTGCGTTTGGAATGATGCCGGCATATACGAGTGAAGATTTTCCGTCACCGGAAGCACCGGTGAGCATTATGAATTTATTCTTCTCCAGCTGGCGTGTGGCCTGGTCAATATGCTCATCGCGGCCCTTGAAGTAGATGGATTCTTCTTCGGTAAAAGGCCGCAGGCCAGTATATGGACATATCTTAATCTCGTCGAGCATGAGGAAGAATCGCGCTAAGGTTCAATGACTTTTATATACACTCTTTTAACTTCCTCCGGCACTTCCTGCTTCGAGACTATACTTGAAACTACTTTTGGTGCTTTGAATGTTCTTGCAGAGTTGGTTTTCGGATCGTCCTCGCCCACCAGCATGATGTGAGTAGGTGATGACGCTCCACCAACCTGTTTCCACATCTGTTTGATAAATGGCAATGCCCAATCTGCTGCATACCTGAAATAAACCACGGCAAGTTTACTGCGCCGGATCTGTTGTTTTGACAGCTCACGGTATTCATCTTCACCGTCAGGCATGATGTTCATAGTCTCAATTGGATATGAACTGCTGATGAGATCAGTGATTATCTGCGCATCCGCCTCATCCTGTTGGTTGAAAATGAAAAAGATGTCCGTGTCTTTCGTGTCCAACTCGGCTGTTTCTTTCTTTACCATCATCGCCCGCATATCGTCTACCAACTGCATGGGACCACTGCTGTTGCTAAAGATCATGTTTCGGGTAATGTTATTGCGGATGTAATTGATGAAAGTCGACTGAGATGGTTTCACGTCCGGCGCTCCCTCAGGAGCAAACCACACGATCGTCTGAAACTCATCTGATGAATCTGCGGACCTCTTTTTAGCTTCTTCAAACTGAAAACGTGGAAACGAAATTTCTTCGCTTGCTTCAAACCGCCTGCCGAATTCGTTTCCCAAAATGTGGAGCGAACATTGCGCTTTTGATAAGGCCTCTTTCGCCTTCTGCTGAAACATACTTTCATCCGAAGGACAGTCGGTTCCAGGTACGACGTTGAAACCGGCCTTCTGAAGAATAATCAACATCTCTTCACGCTTTGCCTTTAGTTCAAAAGAAGTCCAGGCCAGGAACACCGTAGGACCGCTATTTTTTATGACGGCGAATTTTATGTTTTCCGGAAGGGATGCGCTTATCCTGGCCGTTGAAAGGTCCTCGAGATTTGCGGAAAATGAAGGAGCACCCAGTGTTGGCAATGTTCGCGCCTTTTTTATACCATTTATAATTTCTTTTACCGCATTTGCCGCCTTGTTGATCTGGTTTCGATAGACCGTTCCGTTTTGATTGTCGGCCAAATTATCATCCTTATGGCGCAGCGGGCGATTGACCCCGGCGGACTTATAAATAAAATCTATGGAGCGCAGCGTACCGGATAATTCATTTTCGAGAAGTTTAACGTCCTCAAGATCGATCTCGTGAATTCTTATGGGGAGGATCCGGCTTGCAACGTTCCCATTAGGCAATGTTACGTCGATACCGATATCACTTCCTTTATTCATACTCTTAAAGGGAAGGAATTCCTGCCGCCATGCAAAACTGGCTGTATCACAATACGTGTTAGAAATAATCGGAATAAATATCAGAGCGTTCAACTTTGCTGACACTGACTTGTCAACATTATAGGTTTCTTTTATTCCGTCTTCGGGATTTTCATCGAAATAAATGGTGAGCCGGTCCTTTAAAGTAGCAACGAGCTCCAAAGAAAGGTTATGAACAAAATCAGAAACCCATTGGTCATACTTATTATCGTTTTGCCGATAACTGATGAAGATATCATATTCGAAGCCAGGAACAATTGAAGGCATGCGGGAAGGTATAGGTTAATGGGACCAATAATTACAGAAAAGATAATCAAAAATCAATAGCCGCAGATCAGCAATAAAGTTTATTGGTTCTACCTGGCCAGATCTTTTTCACATTGATTCCGGTGGACTCTAACTGATTGACAAAATCGGCAGCTCCACCTTTCTTGATTTCCGAAGTGTTTTGAATCAAAGCCAACGCCATAATCTTTGATGGGTGATTTTTCGTCAGATTAAGAGCAAACGCTAACATTGCTTGATTGCAAACCGAGTAAGCCTCTTCAGGACTCAAACCATTGGAGTGAGTGACAATTACTTGCGATGCCTTAGAGATGTTTTCGTGAAAGTGATCCTCCCACTCTTTTGGGTCTTCAGATGGAAGGTCCTTAAGATACTTGACTGAATCGGCGAGAAACCGGTCCTTCTCGAATGGAAGGAAAACGCTAAGTGGTACGTGACGGCGAACCATTTCAGAAGCAAACAGCATATCACCACCCGCTGCCAGACTGGAAACAGCCATTGATGGAATCCCTCTCTTCATGATTTGCTCTACTTCGATTTCAATCAGCGTTTTTACCTCTCGTATCAAGCGATAGGGAAATCGCGCCGACGTCCGGTCGATCCGATCAAGCAAATGCCCTGTAAAAAGAATAATTGACGGCCCCATTAAACCCTAAAAATAAAAAACTTTCAGGTCAAAGGAACAGAGTGAACTCAGTTTATTGTGGCGTCAGGTTGCTCCCCCTGTTTTTCTTTTTTTCCTGTGAGTAATTGATGAATAGGGTCACCATGTGGGCATCCATTCCGTCGGAACGTTTATAAAATGCGTACCGCACTTCTATTGCATTAAACGTTGTTCGACCTTTCCCGCTGTATGGAGCATATCGTATTCCCAGCCCGGGTTTGAGGCTTGTGAACCTGGATAAATCATAGTCTGATGTATAGAATTCTTCCGCTCCCTTATGCTCTCTGTACCCTTTAAAATACTCGGCTTCCGACTGAGCGTACACCCTTAGAAAAGGAGTGACCGTAAAATCCCTGCTCACTTTATACGCACCTTCGAGGTTCAGGGTGTGGGCGACAACGCCAAAATTATCCCAATAGAAGCGATAGTAAGTCCTCACAATCCATCTGCCGCCCACAAAAGTGTTTAACTGAACCCCTAGAGGAAACTTCAGGCGCGAAAGCGGCAGGTTTTCAACTCGACGAAGACTATCGCTAAAGTACACGCGATGAAAAGGAGTTGACAATAATCCCGATTGATAAGCGACGCCAGGATAAATACCCAATGACATCTTCTTATTTATAATTCGAAAATATCCGAACTCCAGGTCGTAAGAGTCGCGTCTATAATGATCGAACCACTCTTTGTTGCGAAGCTCTACCGGATAGATCAATTTTTCCGGATGACCGTCGTGCAATCTTCCCCATCTGAGATCATCAAAGAACATTTGCAGTGCCATTGAAATTTCTCTCGACTGTGAAGAGTTAAGCCGACTGAAATACAATGCTCCTCCAAACGATGTGTAATCAGACTCAATGGAGAAAGACCCGCTGGCTCCGGCACTAATTCCGCTTTTTTTAAACCTATGGCTGTATCCGGTATTTAAGTGCGTTCGGGCATCAACCTTGGATGCTGATGATTTAACAAAGTCAATATTGTCAGTAGATGCCGAGCTGATTATATCTAACCCCGCGTCGAAGTGAAAACTGTTTGACGAATCCCGTTGGTGATCAATTGCTATTTGCGTTGCGTAAACCTGCAGATCTTCTGTTCCCAGTCCCCCGGTAACTGCTGAATGATCATTGTCCTGTGTGTAATAGGACATGATGATCTGAACATCGGTTGTGGAAAGCTTTCTCTTTTTGTATGTACTATCCTGTCGCTGTGCAAAGGAAGCCAGCGACGAAGCAAGCAGGCCGATTACTATATACCTCTTTTTCACATTCAGTTACAGCCACACCCGCCACTACTCTTGCTGCTACCTCCTCCCGAACTGCCTTCGCGATAAGCCTGAACCTGTTCCTCAAATCTCCGGATGCCTGGCTGACCTGGTTTCATTTCATAATCATTCAGATAAGCCCGCTGATAGGGTTTCACCGATTCACAGCTGCTCAGGCTGCAACAAATCGCGATGGCAGCGGTAATTAAAATTCTCAATTTCATAAACCGTTTTTTTCAAATCGGAGATGACGTGATGTAAATATCCTGTCTTCATCGGTGATGATGAGGCAATGTGTACCGGGCAATTGTTCGAAAAAATGTAATCCCACCTCGACCCCCATAATAGTAACAGCCGTCGCCAGCGCATCAGATAGCTCAGCACTCGCACTAACGACGGTGACACTTTTTATACCCTTCACAGCCTTTCCTGTTCGGGGATCGATATTGTGAGAATACCGGATACCATCCCTTTCGAAGTACTGCTCATAGTTTCCAGAAGTAGCAACCGAGGCGTTTTCAACGGGGAGCCACGCAACAACTCTGGAAGGATCGTTTGGATCAGCGATTCCCACCTTCCACAACGATCCGTCTGTACGCCGGCCAAAGACTGTCAGATCGCCGCTGGCATTTATCACGCCGCCATTGATGCCTCGTTCAATTAATTTCCGCTTAACAACATCGGCAGCATAACCCTTTCCTATGGCTCCGAACCCAATATGCATACCTGGCTCTGAAAGATATACGCGGTTTGGCTCCTTCAGTTTTATCTTTTCGGATCCGACTCTTAGAAGTGCCGCCGCAATAGCATCAGCGTCCGGCAGTTTAAAATTTTCACCTTTGAAGTTATACAATCTCTTAAGCACCCCGCTGGTGACGTCGAACGCGCCCTGAGTAAGTCCGCTCAACTCCTTACAGCGTTTGATAAGACGGTACACTTCATCGTCAACAAACACAGGTCTAATACCAGCGTTTTGATTGAGTAATGATGTCTGAGATGTGTCGCTGAATTCAGTAAGCAAATTTTCAATCCGCTTTACTTCGCCGATCGCTTCATCCAAAGCATCATCCTGTTCATCATCAATTATTACAAACTGAAAATCCGACCCCATCAGCCTTACGTGCCTGCGCGATTCACGACTTACGACGGTGTTCATTTCGCTATATAAGTTTGTATTTCGTCAATAAACTGAGCCGGTGATTGATCCCTGTAAATAATGGAAGAAAGAACTGACTTTCCTGGTGTGAGCAGTAATAGGAAGGGGAATACGCCGTCGGGATTGTACTTTTCTGCAAGCGACGCATTCTGTTCCTGGAGTGCTGCAGACAGCGGTGTACGTTGCGGGAAATCTGCTTTTAGAACTATGATACTTTTTTCTGCAAACGAAAGAAAATCGCCTGTCGACAATATCCTTTTCTCAAATCGAATGCAGTTTGCACACCAATCTGAGCCGGCAAACACAAGAAGAACGGGTTTGTTAGTTTCAGTGGAAACTTTGAAAGCCTCTTCTGCATTGTTCTGTATCTGCGCAGAACACGTATGAAAGAAACTTATAGCCCCGAAAAAAAGTAAAGAGACAACGTAGTTACGCAACATTGACGGTCGGTGTTAGCTTTTAAAGATAAAAAATCGTTGCTTAATATTTCTCTAAGCGAAAAAAGATAAAATCAGCGTAATACACCATCCCATTTTTATGGGGTTTTATAAGCTCCTCCAAAAATAGAGAGTTGCATAGGCTTCCCATCCTTTGTATTTCTTAAATGCCTTTCGCACCTCATCCAAAGTAGGTTTTCGGTCCAGCTTCTTTAGATTCTTAATGGCATTATGGATACCCGCATCTTCAAGTGGAAAGGCATCCGGATAACGGAATGTTTTCATCAACGCGTAGTTTGCTGTCCAGTTACCCACGCCCTTGATCTTCATGAGCAGTTCTTTGGCTTGAATCAGGCTTAACCCTCGTAACTTTTCCTTGGAGATCTGATTGTTCGCAAACGCCTCTGCGATCAGGACGGTGTATTTGCTTTTTTGCCTTGAAAATTGAAGCGGAAGAAGATGTTCATCTGTCAATAGCGCTACAGTCTCGGGCGCGGGAAACAGAAAATATTCATCCATGTCAAAGAGCAGCTTCGATCCGAATTTTTCTACAAATTTTTGCTTAAGAGTGTAAGCAAACTGAACGTTGATCTGTTGACCGAGTACTGCCCAAACCAACGACTCAAACAGGTCGGGTTGACCCACAATCCGATAGCCATGATACTTCTTTATCAGGTCTTTCAACAAACGGTCTTTCGAGGCCATTGCATAAAAAGGTTTGAGATCTGTGTCCAGGTCAAACCATTCCCTCACGTATGCGATCAGCTCATTCTTTTGAGCTTCAGTGACAGGTCCATTTAGTACGCTGATTTCAAGGTGCTGATTTTTGGAAGGTGATAATTCAAACAATACATCTTTGTCGTCAACGCGTAAAAATTTTCTTACGCTGTTATCAGTACAGCGATGAAGTAGTTCTTTTGGTGATCGCTGCAGGAATTTCATGCAGAGGTCGAAACTAAATTCGTCAGGCAGGGGAATCTTAAACGTCACGATTTTCTTGGTTAGTAGTAAGTAGTAAGTAGTAAGTAGTAAGTAGTAAATGGTAAGTAGTGGGTAGTAAGCAGTTATAAGTTAAGTGTGAGTGACTTGCCAGAACCAAGGTATTTCGCTACCAACGACGTCACACCCATGCCCATGCCCTACCTTCTAACTTCTAACTCCTAAATTCTAACTTCGAACTTCTACCTAATTCGTCCGTAATGACCCGAAACTGAACACGCCCTTGTTCAATATTGTACAATCATTGATCCTCAAAGGTCGTAAACCCTTCAAAACAATAACAAATGTTCCTGGCACACACGTTGATCAGGACGTTATACTATTTTATTAATAGCCGCGTTGTAGTTGCTGACATGGAAAGAATAAGGCATTTCTTCTGGCTTTGCTCCGGTGTTCACATACCGATGTTAAAAAAGTGTGAAGTGGAATCCAGCAAATACGCCGGCATAGGAGCAACAATATTCTTCACCGGTATTTTCGCGGCACTCGCTGCCTCCTACGCACTCTACACTGTCTTTGATAACGTATGGATCGCTGCCCTTTCAGGATTGATCTGGGGACTGATGATCTTCAACCTGGACCGTTACATCGTATCAAGCATGCGCAAGGACCGCAATTCATGGCGCGAATTCAGGACTGCACTGCCGCGGATAGTATTGGCCGTTTTAATATCAATCGTCATCGCGAGGCCGCTGGAAATGAAAATTTTCGACAAGGAGATACAGTCGGAGCTTATAATTATGGAGCAACAGACTTATACTGCCCAGGAGAATGAGATCAAAATCCGCTTTCAGGCCGATCAGCAAAAGTTGAGAGATGAAATAGCAACATTAAAGAATGAAATTGAACTTAAGACCGTCAAGCGCGACGAACTCGATCGCATCGCACAGGAAGAAGCCGACGGCACCGGAGGCACGCGCAAAAGGAATGCGGGCCCGATCTATAAAATAAAGAAAGCCGACGCTGACCGGGTGAACCTGGAGTTGCAGGAACTTATAAAAACCAACGATTTCCTTATTCAGCAAAAACAAGAAACCCTGTCAAGGATCGATTCGGCAATTGCCGGTGGCGTTGGAAGTTTATCAAGGCAAAAACTGGATGGACCGGCGTCGCGTATGGAGGCACTGAGCCGAGTAACGGCAAAAAGCGATGCAATTTGGTGGGCTCACTGGTTTATCGTATTACTTTTTATCGCTGTTGAAACTGCACCCGTATTTGTCAAACTTATTTCCGGACAAGGTCCTTACGACCAGCTTCTAAGAACGGAGGAGCATGGATTTGAAGCGAAACGCATTGAGGATATGGCTATACTCAACGCAGACATCAAGAAAAGGACAGAAACACTTCCAAAAACAGAAACAGCCTTCGTTACCGACAGGCTGGACGTTAGGCTGAATGAGTCTTAAATGCCGGTGGTCCCTGGTGAGACCAACATCCGGACAGGAACCTTACATTAGAAATTTCTCATAATTATCCCCTAAATTCTGCTGACAACTCGTTGACTAGGCAAATTCGCGCCCTGTTTTTCAAAATTTTACAAAATTCGGTCAAACGGTGTCAAATATTACATTATATTTATCATTGCTTTAGTCGTCCAAACCCAAACAAATTATGAAACCTCGTTGCCCGAGTCTCCTGTCTAGGACTTCGGAAGGAGCTGCCCGCCCTTTTCGCCCCGTTTTTGTTTTAATTCTTAGTCTCATAGCTTTTAATGCTGCCTTAGGCCAAGCCCAACCGGAACAGCTTGAAATGTCACGTTTTGTGATCTTCTCCGGTGTTGGTTTGCAGGGATCTACAGTCCCAACCGGACCGGGATACGGAGTTCAACTTGGGTCGAGCGCCAACATTGTTGGTGGTTCGATTGGAAGTTTGAAACTGGTTAAGACTACTGGCAACGCAAACGTAACTGGTAATATTTTCAGTAAAGGAACTATAGTGCTCGCCAATGGCGCCAAAGTAACGGGCCGGCTGGCGGCATCCAATTTGCCAAAGGTCGGTGGTACAATTCTTAGTGCAGGCTCTAACGCCAACTTCGGGGGGAACATAGATGTAAATGGAAATATCGTCATCGGAGGTGGAATCGTTGCAGGAAAAGTTACCCACCCGGATGGAACAACATACGTCGGTCCTGCCCCCGGACTCGGGGAATTCAAGCTACTACCGACTCTGCCGGATTACCCAGGCTTACCTCACATTGCAACCTTTCTCGACTATAAAAGTACCGCGGCTGATATTAGCAAAACCACAGCGATAGACCCGGTGCCTCACAACAGCATCAAGCTCTCAGGAAATCAGACGTTGACATTTAAAGGTCCAGGCACTTACACCATCAATTCAATAGACAATAAGAACGGAAACACTTTTGTGTTTGATTTTAAGAATCTTGCCGGTGACATCTATTTACATGTCCATAACAATGTCAACCTCGGCAAACTGGATATAAGTATCATCGGTGGAGGTAATGCATCGCGTATTTTCATGGAAGTACACGGTAAAG
>DATHIE010000718.1:0-2703 GCA_035316905.1 Chryseolinea sp.
CTCGAATACATGGTGCGTGCGGGACTAACTCCATATGAAGCACTCCGAACGGGAACGGTAAATGTTGCCACATATTTAAAGCTTCCTGATACCGGCATGATCAAACGGGGATATACCGCTGACCTCATACTTATTGATGGCAACCCATTACAGGACATTACACAGACTCGCAAAGTTCAGGGTGTGATGCTTAACGGCAAGTGGCTATCAAAGGAGTATATAGAAGCCGGGCTTAAGCCGTTCTCTAGCCGTTAATCGTTATCCGTTAATCGTCAATCGTGAGTGTGGGTGAGTGCATGTTTTTACCCACCGAGAAGCTCGGGGCAGAGTATTCCATTCGACATTGGACATTGGGAGTTGGCGTTGGACATTCCTGTCGGCCACCTGTTTCAAGACGACCTATCATTGTCGCTGCATAGCTGGTTTCGGTCTAATTTATTTCACACTACGTCTAATTCTGTGTTCCCTGACCTATAAAAAACAAAAATTCAACTCATTTTGAATGACATATGCACTTATCAGAGCGATGGATGCGTTAAATTTGAAACAGAATAATAGGCATGGAGCGAAAGGAATTTTTAAAACGGCTGGGAATGAGCACTGTTGTCCTTCCCTTGATTGGCGCATGCAGTGAAGACGAGGGCACCCAGGATACGGATACAGGACCATGTGCTACCACACCGTCGGAAACAGCTGGCCCATTTCCCACGAAAGATCCGACGTCGTTGGTAATGATGGACATTAAATCTGACCGCACGGGTGTGGATCTCACTGTCAAAATTATGGTGCAGAATAAAAGCAACAATTGCGACCCGCTGGCCGGAGCAATGATAGACATCTGGCATTGTGACAAGGACGGCTACTACTCCGAGTATGGAGGGACCGGACTGCAGCCAGCCAATTTTTCCGCATACCATTTTCTTCGCGGACGTCAATCAACAGACAGCAATGGATTAGCAGCCTTTGCATCGATCTTTCCAGGATGGTACCCTTCGAGGTCACCCCATATACACGTTCACATTTACGACTCGACCGGAAAATCGCTTTTGGTTACACAGATTGCATTTCCTACCGATGTCTGCGATATGGTTTATACGACGGCAACTCAGTATTACACCAAGGGTAAGCAGGATATTTCGAACGAGAGCGACGGGGTATTCAGCAATTCGCTAGCGAACGAAATGGCCGTCGTTACAGGAAACATCAGCGATGGTTACGTGTTGACTCATACCATTGCCGTGAACGGCTAATAAGTAAAAAAGGCATGGCATCAGAAGCCGAAGCCGTGATATACCTGGCCAACCAAAGAGGATGTTACCAAACTGACTGGTTCAGGAGTTATTATACGTTCAACATTGGGGAGTTTAAGAGGGAAAGCCGAGCTCCCTTTGGTTCCCTGGTTGCTGTGAACGAGCACACCTTGAAAGAAGGTCGAACACTTTCACTGATGTTCGAAGAAAAAGTCAAAGTACTTCTTTTACCCATCGAAGGAGAGTTGATCTATAAATCAGCCAACGTCGAAAATGTTGTGGATGTAGGTCAGGTCTCTTACATAATATCGCATCCAGGGATACCGTTAGAAATTACAAACCGCTACACCTCGCGACTAATCAACTTCATACAGATCAGCGTCCGTATCGGCGATGAAGTGCATTCTAATCTTCACCATGTCTTTTCGTTCGATCTTGAATCCGACAGTAGTCAACTCGTTCCACTCTCCGACTTATCAGAATCGTCTACCGATGAGCTGTTCTTCATTGGAAAATTCCGTGGTCGACAAAAAATAGTCTTTCAGACAAGAAAACCAGACAGCGGGATCTTTGCCTATGAAATCGCCGGTACCTGCGAAGTTCACGAACGCTTACTGTTGCCGGGAGATGCTTTATCTATTAAAAACGCCGCAAGCATCGGGCTTGAAGCACTTACACACGAAGCAATAGTTCTGATTGCCGAAGTGCCAATGGCCCACGAGAAAGGTATACATTCGAGAACGTGAATCTGGACCGCTGCTGTTTTAATATTCCTCATGACGGGTTAATCTGGAGACAAAGTATCAAAATGGCAACACGCATAATGAAGTAATTCTACCCTTGCGCCCGGACTATTCAGCGAGACTTTAATTTGATCAGCGGTCTGTTTTGATCTGACCATTCCATGTATCTTTATTTCATAAACCTAAGGCAATGAACAAAAGTATACTCTTACTCATACTCGGACTAAATGTTACGCTGGTCCTTGGTCAAACATTTAACGCGCGCCCGGGTGGAACACAAAAGCCAGTGCTGCATGGGACTCATTGGATGGCAATCACAGGAAAGCCGTTGGCTGCCACGGCGGGAGCAATTACATTTAATAAAGGTGGAAATGCGGTTGATGCCGCTTGTGCAATGCTTGCTGCGACCTGTACGATGTGGGATGTTTTGAGTTGGGGCGGTGAAACCCAAGCCCTTATATATAACCCAAAAACCGGAAAGGTGATTGGTATCAATGCACTTGGTGTCGCTCCTACGGGCGCAACTCCCGAATTCTTTAAGGGGAAGGGAATGAACTATCCTCCCGAGTATGGTCCTCTTGCAGCTACGACTCCAGGCACGCCCGGAGGCCTTTGCTTTATGCTGGCGGAATATGGTACCATGAGTCTAAAAGAAGTGTTGGCGCCGGCCATGCAGCTTGCGGAAGGATACGCGATCGAAGCACAAACTG
>DATHIE010000719.1:0-7442 GCA_035316905.1 Chryseolinea sp.
TATAACGACAAGAGCCTTATGCGTGATGCTCTTGCTTACCATATGGGCAGATCGTTGGGGCGTTATGCTCCTCGAACCAGGTTTTGCGAACTTGTCCTCGACAACGTTTACATGGGTGTTTATGTAGTTATCGAAAAAATCAAACGCGATAAGAACCGGGTGGATATAAATAAAGTTGACCCGGATGAGATCTCCGGTGGCGACGTTACAGGAGGATACCTCTTTAAGATCGACAAAACTACCGGCGGAAATGAAGACGGATGGACTTCTGCCTACAAGCCACCATATGCAGAAAATCAGGAGATCCAGTTCCTGTATGAATATCCTAAATCTGATGAGATCGTAACGGAGCAGAAGGCGTACATTAAGAAGTATGTGAGCGATTTTGAGAGTACGCTGGCCGGAAACAATTTTGCAGACCCTGTTACCGGCTATGCGAAGTACATTGATGTTGCTTCATTTGTTGATTATTTTATTATGCAGGAGATTACCAAGAACGTCGACGGCTACCGGTTAAGCACATTCATGTACAAGCAACGGGACGCGGATGGTGGAAAGCTCTTCATGGGACCGGTGTGGGATTTTAACCTTGGATTTGGCAACGCCGACTACTGCACCGATGGTAATCCGGAAGGTTTCGTTCTCGATTTTAACAGCGTCTGCTCCGGTGATTATTGGCTGATACCTTTTTGGTGGAGGCGGCTCTTTCAGGACGAAACGTTCAGCGACAGGGTTGCGGCACGGTGGGGCGAACTTCGTTCCGGAACGTTCAAAGAAGAGAATATAAACGGCTATATCGATTCTGTTGCGTCTGTGCTCAACGTTGAGGCACAGGAACGCAACTTTAAAGCATGGAATGTACTCAACAAATACGTATGGCCTAACTACTACGTTGGCGCGACTTTCCAATCGGAAGTGAGTTGGTTAAAGAGTTGGGTTAGCGAGCGCCTTACCTGGCTTGATCAACACATGCCGTTGCTGGTCACAGATGTAGAACAATTTAGCGGAGGCAACGAACATGCAATCGCTTATCCAAATCCGTTTACATCCAATGTTGTTGTAGATTATGCTGTTCAAGAAGGGGGCGTGGTGAATATTTCGATTTCGGATGGCATGGGGAGGAGTATCGAGTCCGTTAAGATCGATCACGAATCAGGGGGCAAATACAAATACATCTGGCAGAGCGGCGCTGCCGGGTCGATTTATTATTATTCAGTAAAACAGGGAAGTAAAACGATCGGAGAGGGAAAACTTTTTAGGAAATAGTTAACGGTGCACTAATGCTTTTGGCAATTGATGTTGGAAATTCAGACATAACGCTGGGCATTTACAGTTCAGACCAGTGGACCACGACGTGGCGGATCCCCTCAGTCTCTGAACTTCCTCAGATGTTTTACAGCCTAAAGATCCTGGACTATTTTTTTGAGCGCGGTTGGGAACGAGGAGATGTAAAGTCGGTGGTAATTAGCAGTGTGGTACCTCAGCTAACAGAAAAGATCGTATATGCCGCCACATCATTATTCTAACGCGAGCCAGTTGTGTTGGGCCCTGAGGTGTATAAAAAGTTACCGATTAAGGTTTTGAATCCATATGAGATCGGATCTGATCTTGTTTCGAATGCTCTTGCTGCGTATACCTATTTCAAAAGCAGTTGTGTGGCCGTAGATTTTGGTACAGCCCTGACTTTTACCACGGTTGCATCAGACGGAGAAATTCTAGGCGTTTCGATAGCTCCTGGATTAAAAACTGCTATAAAGTCTCTCTCACAGAACACAGCGAAATTGTTTGACGTGCCTCTCGAAATACCATCAACTGTGTTGGGCAGAGGTACGGTGCAGGCTATTCAGGCCGGAGTCCTGATTGGTTATGAGGGAATGGTAAAACACATGCTCGAAAAGATCAGAACTGAGCTTAATCAGCCATCGCTTAATTCCGTTGCAACTGGTGGGCTATGCTCAATTATTCCTTCCTTACATGATGTATTTACCCGGGTCGATCCGCACCTTACGCTTGAGGGGCTGAAGATTGCTTCAGAGAGTTTATGAGTAGGGGTGTGGTTGATTTGAGTGTTGACTTTATTGAGTGTTGAATGTTGAGTGTTTTTTGAAGCCTGTTACCCTCGATCAAAACACTCAACATTCAACAAACAACACTCAATACTCAAGTATTTTCTGCCTTATACCTTTATACCATATACCGTTATTCCCCTACACTCAATTCTTCAGAAACGTTAAGATTTCCTCATTGTAACGTTCGGTCTCCTCCACAAACGGAAAGTGGCCGCTTTTGCTGAACACGATATAGACGGCATTGGGCAGGCCTTTTTTCAATCGTTCGATAGAAGGTAAGGGGATAACGTCACTCTCACCGTGTATAATTAGGACTGGGAATTTGAACGTAGGCAGGACCTTGTACATGTCCGAATTGAAAGAAGGATCTTTCATTAGTCCATTGAATAACGCCCTGTTTGCTTCCAAAAAATTAGGGGGAAGGTTGAGACTCATCTTCGAGATATTGGCCCGGTCGTATGCAGATATTCTAAAGCTGATGCGTAGTAGTTCATCGTACTTTCGGGTGTCGAGAGTGCCGCTTCCGAAGATCTTTGCGCGATCGACACTATCGGCTGCTGTAGTTTTTTGTTTCACGAGAGCTGCGGCTTCCTGGTCATAGTCGCGGCTGAGCATCGAAGGGTTGCTATAGATGATCCGGGCAATCCTGTTGGGATACTTCGAAGCATAGTGGCTTGCTAAAACGGCGCCCCAGGAATGTGCAAGAATGTTCAGCTTCTCGATCTTAAATTGCTTTCGAATTGCCTCGATATCCTCGATCAAAAATTTCAGTGAAATTGAGTCCGCTGACGGGGTTGACGACTGGCCGCAGGCACGCTGATCATAATAAATGACGCGATGTTTTTCTTCCAGCTTTTTTAAGAATGGAATAAAATATGAATGGTTTAGCCCGGGGCCACCGTGAAGAACAAGAAGCGGCTCTCCTGATCCGCGGACCGAAAGAAACATCGAAGCCCCATTTAGGTTTTTGATTCCCGTAAAATCCCCCTGCGCGAATACATTCACGGCAAAGAGTGAGCACAATACGAGTAGCTTAACGATCACATTTCTAATTTAATAAAACCAGATTACTTTCTCAACAACGATCCTGTCACGGCTGCCAGGCCTCCAACGAGTCCGCCGATGAAGGCCATCACTATGAAAAGGATGATCTCATACTTGAGCATCAACAACTTTGCAACGCGTTCAGCGAGATCTGACGACGATGCTGAATCGATCAGCCATGCGTTAAAGATCCACAGCGTTGCGATTGCAGAAAATCCCGCGAGGAAATTAGTGTTTGATTTTAGAATAAAACCCATCACGAATGCCGCAAGTGCAATTGAATACCACGGCATGAATAGAGCAAGCAAGTGAGCCGAAAAAAGTATAGCAACAAACTGAATAAGAAATTTCATGGATTTAATTTTGTTTGCTCAGCTGTGTGGTAAAGTATGTGTATTTCAACGCGTCCTCCGGATAGTGAAAGAATTGTAGCTGAAAGTATTCACCATTGACCCATGGATCAATCATATTGATATAGTACTCACTTCCAGGATTGCCTGATTGTCCGCCGGGATAGACGCCCCACATCTTTATTCCTGATTTTTCGAGGCTTACGATCATACGCCACGAAGGTCCCTTCGTCTTGGAATGAGCATTGATTATATCATGATTACCTCCTGCTCTCACGTGTACGCCTAACGGTTCGATCCGCGCCAGGTGTTGCATGTAACTGTCTTTATAATCTCCCCAAAAAACACCCGATCCACCGTGATCTTCTCTCCATTCTTCGATATCCTCTACGCTTAGGGAGAACGCTTTTCGAATAACTGTCTGCGCTGTTTCTTTTTCCTGCGTGCCTTGAATATCGAATAAGCTCAGCGTTGGTTGTTCCTTTAAAAGTTTAATTGTCGTGAAAGTAGTAGGTCTCTTTAAGGTCAGTTTGGGGTCCTCCATTTCATCCCAGGCCATAGGCATCAGGTTGTCCCACCAGGCTTCATAATATGAGGCGCCTTCAGAATCCTTGTCATTGACGTAGTTCCATTCCTTAAGGATCTTATAAGCACGTTTTTCTTCCAATGTGAGTGTTGTTGAATCCAACTGCTGAAGAAAATACGGCAGGCTTTCTTCGGCTTTGAGATTGTAATTGTCATTCTGAAGCTTCATCATATCCTGCGGAGTGATTTGATTCATTTCAGTCAGCAGATTGTTTATCCTCCGATTCCTGTACGCCTCAAAACTGGTGGCAGTAATATAATATGGATACGTCGCGTCGACCGGGTATTGATTCGCGGAGCTTACAAAACCACGGTAAGGATTTTTATACTGAATATTTTGATCATTCGGGATGAAAGCGTTCCAACCATTTGATTTCAGTGTTCCGTCGATAACAAATTTTCCTTCCATTGGACGCCTTACGGGATACTTTCCCTGTATTCTCATTGCGATATCTCCGGACGTTGAAGCGAATACAAAGTTTTGTGCCGGCGATCCATAATAGTCCAAAGCATCCATAAAGCCGGCGTAATTCTGGGCACGATTGAGTTTATAGAAAGCTGTTACCTCATTAGATGGGTCGTGTGATATCCATCGGAATGCATATTCACTGTGATTGTTGTCGGGCATGTAGTTCTTGTCGTACGTAACGGGGCCCCAGTATGTGTAGAGCACTGTGTCAATAAAGGAACCACGATCGCGCACATTAAAGACCTCGGTCACTTTCTGAGTATCAACCCACTGGCCATCCAAAAGATATTTCGATCGCGAATCATTCTGGTAAGTGATCTTGAACCAATCAACAAGATCGCGTTGAGCGTTAGTCAGGCTCCAGGCAATTGAGTCTGTGCATCCGATAACAATGCCCGGTATGCCCGGCAGCGATGCCCCCATTGTGTTGACACCCGGTGCGTTGAGCTGAATCGAATACCAGAGTGATGGCAAGTTGAGGTTCAGGTGAGGATCACCACAAAGAATGGGGGACCCCGTCGCTGTCTTGCTTCCACCCACAGCCCAATTGTTGCTTCCCGTTGTCGGATCGTGTTCTGAAAGCTTTTTTACGGCAATTAATTCCTTCGGAACGGCCATCGGGATGGAGTCGGGTAACTTTATCTTAAATTTCCAGCCACCGCTGTTATCAACGATTGGATTTCCAACATCTTCACGATCGGGATAAAGTATTCCAATTGCTTCGGGGCCAAATAGCTTCAAGGCGTTTGTCATCTCCATATCCTTGTCGTCGATGTTAAGTGTTTGCGCCATGTACTTTAAGAGCAGTGCGGATTTAAGGTTGGTCCAGGGTTCCGGCGTATAGTCAAGGAGCTTGTATTCGAAGGGAAGGTTTTTATAACTCAGGTTCCGGATGTAATCATTAATGCCCTCCGTATACTTTTCAATCATGATCAGTGATTCCTGATTTTCTGACATGGCGGTCAGCGCATGTTTGGCTGCATGTACCATGCCCAACCGCCGTTGCCCACGATCATAGTTGAGAACGGCATCGTTGCTTCCCGCGCCCGTAATTTCAGATACGCGACCGGCGGCGGCGTGTGTTTGAAACTCCATTTGCCAAAGCCGGTACCGTGCTGTGATATAACCCTGAGCATAGTAAAGATCGAGGTCATTGTTGGCAAAGATGTGAGGAACCAACAGGCTATCGAATGTAATGGTGACGCTTTCCTTCAATCCGGGGAGAGTCAACGCTTCAGGGCCTTTACTACCATGAGGCTCTATATTCCTCCAGAAACCATTGAAAGGGTCGATGAATTTACCAATCGGAGGAATCGGATTACCTTTAATCACCCACCTGCGATCCAGGAAATATATGAGGCAAAGCGTTGTGCAGAGGGAAAGAACAAACTTCAAAATACGCATAAAGTAGTACGAGAGGTCACTCAGTCTTTTGAGGTTTCGAATATAAAACTATAAAATGAAACGTTAGCCTGAAATATTCTGACGACTGAATCGGCCTTGTCAGTAGAAAAGGTTTTTATATTTCGGACTTCAGCGCGGAAATTCTATTTTTGAATTGATTTGAAACAGATATTATCACAATACACCAGGGAGCAGGTTAAAAAGTCGGGCAACATCACTGCAATTTTTTTTGATGTTGACGGAGTGTTAACTGATGGTAAAACAATTTATGACGGGTCCGGCAAAGAGACAAAGAATTTTAGCGTGAAGGACGGACTCATTGTAAGCTATCTGAAAAAAGCAGGCATACTTACAGGGGCCATCTCAGGCCGGGAATCAGAAGCTACGGCAAAGCGTTGTTCAGAGCTGAAAATCGACTTTTGTCATCAAGGTATTTTGGATAAGGCTTCCGTATTTGAAAAGCTTGTCAAACATTACAAACTCAAAACAAAACAAGTAGCATTTATCGGTGACGATATAAACGATCTTCCTGTCTTAAAGCTGGCAGGACTGAGCGTCTGCCCATCGGATACCTTCGGTTATATCAAGCAGCGTGTAGACCTTGTCACCAATGCGAAAGGTGGGCAAGGTGTTCTTCGCGAGGTGGCCGACCTGGTGCTGGCTTCTCGCGGTGAAATGGATACAATAATCAAGCGGGTCAGTTAAATCGATCTCACGTAAATGGAAATATTCAAGGAAAAGGTTAAGGTAACAGATAACATCACGCTCGGCGGCGACCGAATGGTTTTATTCAGTGGACCATGCGCTGCAGAGAGCTATGATATTTGTATGGAAACGGGAAGCAAAGTGAAGGCTATTTGTCAGAGTCTTGGCATTGATTACGTCTTCAAGTCATCATTCGATAAAGCCAACAGAACTTCATCAGGTTCATATCGTGGACCTAACATCGAAGGTGGATTGGAGATCTTATCCAGAGTAAAAAAGGATCTTGAAGTTCCTATAGTCACTGATGTCCACGAATCTTACCAATGTGAAGAAGTGGCAACGGTTGTTGATGTCCTTCAAATACCGGCATTCTTATGCAGGCAAACCGATCTTTTGAAGGCTGCGGCGAGGACGGGTAAAGCCGTAAAAATTAAGAAGGGTCAGTTCATGGCGCCGGAAGACATGAAGTACGCAGTGGATAAAGTCCAAGCGGAGGGGAACAAAAATGTTTTTCTCACGGAACGGGGCGCGAGCTTCGGGTATCATACGCTTGTGGTTGATATGCGATCCCTTCCCATCATGCGACAATACACACCTGTGATCTTCGACGTTACACATTCTGTGCAGCAGCCAGGAGGAAAGGGCGGTTCATCCGGTGGTCAAAGGGAGTTTGCTCCATTCCTTGCCAGGGCGGCAGCGGCAGCGGGTGTTGACGGATTCTTCATCGAAACACATCCCAATCCGGAGAAAGCGCTGAGTGACGGTCCCAATATGATCCCCCTCAAAGAGATGGAGGCTTTTCTTAAGATGATCCAT
>DATHIE010000720.1:0-7265 GCA_035316905.1 Chryseolinea sp.
CGGACGTTGTATCGCGATGGTTAAATTCATAAACTGAGAATGGAACGCAAAAAAATTCACAAAGACGGTCCCGTGTTTTCCAGGATCATCGCAGGAGCGTGGCGCTGGAACCTTCCTGAAAATCAGGTGGAGCAATTGATCCATACATCGCTGGATGTCGGGATAACTACATTCGATCACGCTGACATTTATGGAGATCACAGTAATGAGGAGATTTTTGGGAACGTCATTCGAAAGGATCGGTCGCTACGAGAACGGATGGAGATCGTAACCAAATGTGGTATAAAATTCCCCTCACAGAAAAGACCTACGAGCTGGGTCAAACATTATGATACATCACAGCAAAATATAAACTGGTCGGTAGATAATTCCCTCAAGATGCTCAACACGGATCGTCTTGATCTCCTTTTAATACACCGTCCCGATCCACTTCTTAATCCAACCGAAGTAGCGGAGGCATTTACTTCTTTAAAGCAAAGCGGAAAAGTACTGCACTTCGGTGTCTCCAATTTTACAGCTACTCAATTTGAGATGTTGCAGAGCTATTTGCCATTTCCGCTAGTCACTAATCAGCTTGAGATCTCCCTCACGTACAACCTGCCCCTTTTTGACGGCAGTATTGACGTATTGATGAAGCATCGCGTCTCTCCTATGGGGTGGTCTCCGTTAGGTGGAGGAAAACTGGTGGAAGGAGATAAAACGGAATTGTTCAGAAAAACTTCAAAGTATAATGCCACCGAAGCACAGCTATCTCTGGCATGGCTGCTAAAACATCCGTCGTCCATTTTTCCAGTTATTGGAACCACGAAGCCGGATCGGATTGTTGAAAGTTCAAAGGCAATAGATCTGGCCCTCGATCTGCAAGATTGGTTTGAAATGCTGAAGATTGCGCAGGGGAAGGAAATGCCTTAGTTTTTTATTTTTGTATTATGAAATCTCCCGTTGTAAATCCGCCCCGAACAAGTATGGAGGTATATAAAAACCTTCCTGAGGGCACGTTAGCTGAACTTATCGATAATGTTATCTATATGTCTCCTACACCCGTTACCAATCATCAGAAAGTCTTACAAACAATTTTTAGACGATTGAGCGAGCAGGTTGACGACCTCGACAAAGGTCAGGTAATTATTGCTCCATTTGATATTTATCTGGACGAAACCAGCAATGCCGTTCAACCCGACATTGTCGTTATTTTGAAAACCAACAAGAATCAGCCGGAACCTAAAGGTCATTTTCATGGCGTGCCTGATCTCCTCGTTGAGGTCCTTTCGCCAGGCAATCGGGACCATGATCTTGTAAAGAAGAAGAACCTCTATGAAAAATTCGGAGTAAAGGAATACTGGATCGTTGATCCACAAACTAAGGAGAGCATAGGCTATACATTGAATTCAGGAAAATATGAAAGCATGACCACCGAGCCAGGTTGGATGCAGTCTCCACTCCTTAAGGGCAGGTTTTCGTTCTAAAAATCCCTTCAGACGCTCTGTTGAAAGTTTTCCCACTATTTTATTTTTTTTTGTTGTACTGCAACATTAACGCGTTCATTTTTGTACTCCTCATTATTATCCATTCATGTCTAACGGAGCGGCAAAGAAAGCGAGTGATTCCAGCGAGCAGGAGGTTGTAGAAATCGTCGGAGCCAGGGAACACAATCTTAAGAATATCAGCTTGACGTTTCCGCGAAACAAACTCGTGGTGATTACGGGTATAAGCGGAAGCGGAAAATCATCTCTGGCGTTCGATACAATCTACGCGGAAGGCCAGCGTCGTTACATGGAAAGTTTTTCCGCGTACGCCAGGAGCTTTATGGGCAACCTGGAAAGACCGGACGTCGATAAGATCAACGGCCTTAGTCCCGTGATCTCAATTGAGCAAAAAACAACATCGCGGAATCCGCGGTCCACTGTTGGAACGGTTACAGAGATCTATGACTTCATGAGGTTGTTGTTTGCGCGCACCGGTGAGGCTTTCTCGTATCTCTCCGGCGATAAAATGGTGCGGCAGTCAGAAGATCAGATACTCGACACCTTGCTGCAAAATTTTAAAGCTAAAAAGTTAGTACTCCTAGCACCTGTCGTTAAAGGCAGAAAAGGGCATTACCGCGAGTTGTTCCAGCAAATCAGAAAATCCGGGTACACGAAGGTCCGCGTAGACGAAGAGTTGCTGGATATCTCAGCCAAGATGCAGGTAGACCGTTATAAGATCCATGATATTGAAATTGTAATGGATCGGATCGTTGTTGACGCAAAAGACCGTGCGCGTATTGGTCAGTCTATCAATAAATCCCTGAAAGAAGGAAAGGGAGTGATGATGGTTATGGAGGAGAACGGTAAAGTACATCATTTCTCGAAGTTCCTGATGGATCCAAAGACGGGATTGTCGTATGACGAACCGGCGCCAAATACATTTTCTTTTAACTCACCGTATGGTGCATGTCCTACTTGCAATGGATTGGGCCAGATCGAAGAGATCACAGAAGCGTCGGTTATCCCTGATAAAAGCCTGAGCATAAGTCGTGGAGGAATACTTCCCCTTGGAGAGTACCGCGACATCTGGATATTTAAAAAGATCGAGGCGATACTCAAGCGTTATAAGTTAACATTAAGCTCACCAATTAAAGACATCCCTAAGGAAGCAATTAATGTGATGCTTTACGGCGACGATATTCCTGTCGCTGTTGCATCAGTAAAATTTCCAGGTACTGAATGGAGTACAAAGTTTGAGGGTATTATAAGTTTTCTGGACAAACAACGCGAAGAAGGATCGGAGGCCATGAGGAAATGGGTGGATGATTTTACGGTTAGCCGGATCTGTCCCGACTGCAATGGAGCCCGGCTTAAAAAAGAATCCCTTCACTTCAAAATTGATAATAAAAATATCTCTGAACTGGCTGTACTTGATATCAATGAATTAAAAAAATGGTTTGATGGTTTGGAGAACCGGTTGAACGAAAAGCAGCGGTTGATTGCCACAGAAATATTGAAAGAGATCCGCAAGCGTATAGGCTTTCTGTTAGACGTCGGGCTTGACTATCTTAATCTGAACAGACCCATCAGAACGCTCAGTGGTGGTGAATCACAAAGGATTCGCCTCGCGACACAGATAGGAACTCAACTTGTCGGAGTGCTCTATATCCTGGACGAACCGAGTATCGGCCTTCATGCGCGCGACAATGTAAAGTTGATCAAAGCACTGAAAGATCTCAGGGATATTGGCAACTCTGTTATAGTTGTCGAACACGATAAAGAAATGATGTTAGAATCGGATTACATTCTTGACATTGGTCCCGGTGCGGGGCGCCATGGCGGACATGTGGTCTCCGAAGGTGACCCTGAAACTTTTTTAAAAGGAAACAGTGTCACAGCGAAATATCTTACTGGAGAATTGACGGTACATCTTTCCAAAGAAAGACGAACAGGAAGCGGTGAAAAAATAAAACTTACACACGCCAGTGGTAATAATCTTAAGAATGTCGACCTGCAAATTCCGTTGGGAACTTTGACCTGTATCAGCGGCGTATCGGGAAGTGGTAAATCGACTTTGATACATGACACACTATTTCCAATCCTCAATCGTCATTTTTACAACTCGAGAACAGAACCGCTAGCATTTAAAAAAATCGAAGGACTGAATCTGATCGATAAGGTCATTGAGGTCGATCAGTCGCCCATCGGCAGAACGCCGCGCTCAAATCCCGCGACGTATACAGGCGTGTTCTCAGACATCAGGGACTTATTCGCTCAACTTCCTGAGGCTAAGATCCGCGGTTATAAGACCGGCCGGTTCTCATTCAACGTAAAGGGTGGACGCTGTGAAACCTGTGAAGGTGCCGGGCTCCGACTAATTGAAATGGAATTTCTTCCCGATGTCCATGTACCCTGTGAAACTTGTAAAGGCAAAAGGTATAATCGCGAGACGCTCGAAGTTAGGTTTAAAGGAAAGTCAATCAGTGATGTGTTAGATATGACCGTGGAAGAGGCTGTCACATTTTTTGAAAATCAACCGAAAATTCTGCGCAAGATCGCGACGCTTTCTGAGGTTGGATTGGGATATATTTCATTGGGTCAACATGCAACGACATTGTCCGGTGGCGAGGCACAACGCGTGAAGTTAGCTACTGAGTTATCGAAACGAGATACTGGAAAGACTTTTTACATTCTGGATGAACCAACGACAGGCTTGCATTTTCAGGATATCTCTCATTTGCTTGATGTACTTCAAAAACTCGTGAACAAAGGCAATACGGTTCTAGTGATTGAACATAACATGGATGTGATTAAGTCGGCCGACTACGTTGTAGATCTTGGTCCTGAAGGTGGCGAAAAAGGAGGACGAATTGTCGCGGTTGGAACACCGGAAGAAGTTTCTAAAAATCCTGCCAGTTACACAGGAGCATTCCTGAAGCACGAATTGGATTAACCAATAGCCACGTTATCCATACACTATGAACGCACGACAGAGACAATATTTATTCGGAGCAATTTTCCTGGGATTTGGAATTTATCAACTCGTGTTAAAGGACGTGCTCGAAGCATCGCTTTATATGGTGGCAGGAGCTGCGTTTATTTTTAACACCGTTGCCTCGGAGCCCAGCCTTTCAAAATTCAAGAAGGTGTTGGTTGCGATAACATGGGTTCTAATCATTACGGCAGGCGTTTTATTCCTCTATTTGCTTCAATTTAAGTTCCTGTAACCATCCAAATAAAAGGCAGCCCGCTCTGACGCGTTTTCCGTAATTTTGCGAATTATTGGAATGAACAGATATCGAATATACTGGGTATTGCAGATAGGGGGGTGGACGATCTCCGCGCTTGCTCAAATTTGGTGGAGCTACATGGCATCCGGTAGCGTCACGTTGAGGCGGGTAATATTTTTCGTCGTTGAAGCCTTTTTGTGTATCGTTGTTACCCATGCTTTCAGAAACAGACTTAAGCATTGGAAGTGGTTGTACCAACCGATGCACAAGCTAATTCCAGGTGTGCTTGCTGCGCTGTTCATCATGGGACTTATCGTATACTTTCTTACCATCCCTGTCAATTTTGTACTCGGTCGCCTGTTTAATCCCACAACTGCGTTCGATCTTCAGCTCATCCTCCGACAGTCGTCGTTTTATTTTATTCTATTTTTCTGGTGGACAGTGTGTTATTGTGCCTATCACTACTTCAATGAATACAACAAATCATTAAAATATGAGGCCAGCATGATTGAGATCGAGTTAAACAATCTGAAATCACAGCTCAACCCTCATTTTATTTTTAATGCATTAAACAGCATCCGTGCCCTCGTGGATGAAAACCCCAAGAAGTCAAAGCAGGCCATTACGCAACTTTCGAATATCCTTCGCAGTTCACTTGCATCGGATAAGAAAGGCCTCACTAATTTTGATGAGGAATTAAAGATCGTAAAAGATTATCTTGGCCTCGAAAGCATAAGGTTCGAAGAACGGCTGAAGACGGAGTTTGATATACATCCGGAATCGCAGCGATTCCTGGTTCCCCCTTTGATGATCCAAACATTGGTGGAGAATGGAATTAAGCACGGTATCTCGAAACTCACGAAAGGTGGATTGATCCAATTAAAAACGGACGTGGTGAAGGATAAATTGAAGATTCGTATCCGCAACAGCGGCCATTACGTGAACGGAACAAAAAGAAGCAAATCTGGATTGGGTCTTGATAATACCATACAACGCCTTAAGTTGATCTATGGAGATGAAGCCACTTTCAGAATTGCAAATGAATCCGATAATTTTGTACTAACAGAACTTATTATTCCACAACACATAAGCCATGAGAGCATTAATCGTAGATGATGAGCGCTTAGCTCGTAAAGAATTGATGAAACTGCTTGAAGATCATCCAAGCATTGAAGTTGTTGGTGAAGCAATGAATGCTGAAGAAGCAACACAATTGGTTAACGACCTCAATCCAGACCTGCTTTTTTTGGACATACAGATGCCGGGTAAAACAGGATTTCAGTTATTGGAGGAGCTCGATGCAGTACCTCTTGTAATCTTTACAACCGCCTACGATGAATTTGCCCTGAAAGCATTTGAAGTTAACGCATTGGATTATTTATTAAAACCGATACAACCTGAACGCCTCGCTGAAGCCGTAGCCAAACTTGCCGACAAAGAACGGGCAAAGAATGCCGCTATCCGCGGACCTGAAAAGAAACTTGGACTTCAGGATCAGGTTTTTGTCAAGGACGGTGATCGTTGCTGGTTTGTTAGCCTCAACAACGTACGACTTTTTGAATCGGATGGAAATTACATCAAAGTGTATTTTGATAACAATCGTCCGATGATTCATAAATCATTGAATGCATTAGACGAGAAGCTCGATGAGCGTGCCTTCTTCCGTGCAAGTCGTAAGCATATAGTAAACCTGAGCTGGGTAGAAGGAATTGAGCCCTGGTTTAACGGAGGGTTGATGGTAAAGCTTCGCGGCGGAGATAAAGTAGAAGTCAGCCGCAGGCAGGCCGCGAAGTTTAAGGATATGATGTCGTTGTAGGAATAGTTAATGGAAGGGAAAGTCGTCAAGGCCATCTTTCCCTGAACGTTCCCTTATCTCTTCCCCTTGATTCCTTTCTTCTCGTGAAATGCACCCTTAAATTCAGGGTCATCTTTCCTCTTCTGCCTGTCAAGAGATTGTGCCATTGCTTGCTGCTCGGCAAAAGGTGTCTTTGTTATTTCTACATCTTCAGGCAACTTTTTAAGGGGGATCTTTCCCCTGATCAGCTTTTCAATTTTTTCAACGTGATAAAGTTCCGCTTTCGTAGCAAAAGTAATGGCCTTCCCCTTATGAAATGCTCGACCTGTCCGCCCGATGCGATGAACATAATCCTCGTACAATACGGGTACATCAAGATTGATTACGTGCGAAACACCGGTAACATCGATCCCCCTTGCAGTTACATCCGTTGAGACAAGTACACGCAGGTTCCCATCTTTGAACTCATTGACAGCATTTATCCGGCTATTCTGGCCTTTATTGGAGTGAATAACTTTCGCGGGTCCTAATGATCTGTTTTCAATAAAACCGCAAACACTATTTGCCACTCCTTTCGTCCTCGTAAATATCATCACACGATTGTATTGCTCTTTGTCTTGTAATAAGTGCGCAACAAAATTCAGCTTGGTATTCAAATTGGGGACGAGATACAATTCCTGCTCGACTTCTTTCGCCGGTGTTGCCGGCGGACTTGCTTCTATCCTGTTTGGAAATTCCAGGAACTCAGCAGATAGGCGGTCCACTTTATCCGAG
>DATHIE010000721.1:0-6276 GCA_035316905.1 Chryseolinea sp.
TACCCAGGCACCTAAGTAGCCAGGCACTTGGGAATTGTCAAACGACCGCTACCGATTCAGGCTTCCTCACCTTCGGAAAGAATTTTTTGACATACCATTTTCCCAAAGTAAGCCTCAGCAACAGTGCGAGTAAAATCACCGTGGTTTGCGCGAAAGTATTGAACTCTTTTGAATCGGGAATGAGCGGGATCAACTTGGTGAGCCCAAACCGCAGAAAGGAACCATGTGTTGCAGCAAACAAAAGTGCAACTCCGTTCAAGTGCTGTGAAAGATGCCAGCCAGGGTTGACTTCTTTTTTAAAGATGATGAACCACATACTTCCTGCCAGTGTAAGTCCTGTACAGGCGAAAAAAATGTACAAAAATGACCAGTGAAGAATATTCAGTGCCAGGACCACCAAGCCAAACGCTGACAACGCAAGAGCCAGTGTGACAAACATCTTGTTGCGATAGGTTTCTATCTCTCGCTTGCGCGCAATTGACTGGCTCGCTATCCATGCAGCTACGAAGGTCATCACTGAAAGAAATGCGAGACCAATGGCTTGGCCGTTATTCTTCTGTTGCAGCGCAAGAACGATCATGGGAATCACTGAAACGATAATAACAAGGATCCCTACGAGGTAGATCTTTCCCGAAATGCGATGTACGCGTCCGCCTTTTTTTGAAAAAGCTGTGACCCAAAAGGAAGTAAGCACAACAACACCAATCATTGTGTGAATGTGCAGGATTGAAGAGTAGTTCATTGTTGCTCTGAAATAGTTTCAGAAGCAAAGGACGAGTATGATGAATTCCGGAAATTGTAAAAAAATTACCTACTTTCTTTTAGCAGCATCCAGTCTTTGGGTCGCTGTTTCCTGAGCGTTAAAGGTGTGAAGCCCGTGAATTGTTTAAAGTCTCTGATGAAGTGACTTTGATCGGTATATCCGGCTTCATGGCTAAGTGAAGTCCAATTCACGCACGATTGCTCCACAGCTCTGATCAATACTGAGTTGAAACGAAACACCCGTTGGATCATCTTCGGAGCAAGTCCACATTTTTCTTTGAACAACTGTATGATGTGTTTGTGACTGTATCCCATAGCAGAGGAAAGATAATCCTGTAGTGGGAGGGAAGTGTAAGAAAGTTTGGGCGTTATTTTCTTCCAAAAAAGCGCATCGCGCACGTCCCGCTTGTCGATGGCTGATTTGATCCAGCGTTCCAAAAGGTCCATCCGTTGCTTTGTATCGCTGGCGTTCACCAACTGCTCGTGCATCGATAACATTTCACGGTTCCAGACATCCGAGGCATCAAAATTTCTGTCGGTAAACTCGTTGGCGGGTATTTTAAAAAGTTGGTAGAAGCCAAAAATATTAAAACGTACACCAGCGAGACTAAAAATTCCACCTGGTGTGATCGTCAGCCTCTCACTTCGCAAACCAGATACAATGGTGCTGGTAAAAGTTTGCACAAGATTCTCGTCTTTTCCGAATGCAAAATTTCTATCAGCAAGGTTAAAAAAGATCTCGGCCTCATTATTGGGAAAGATATACTCCTGGTCAAATTCAGGCACACCGTGGCAGATCATGAAATAGTCTACATAAAGGTTGACCGGGAATTGGGGAATTCCAATCCAATAGTGAATGCCATCTTTTGTTATCTCTCGCAGGGTCATTCTAATCACAATATCAGAAATCGAAGTCCGCTCTCAAAACGGTTTTCTATAAATGCCAGTTGAATGATCTATGAATTCTTATTTTCAAATGGTTATAAGAATCAGTCAAAAAAAACGATGGGGGTAAAAGGGGGGAAGGTTGTCTTAAGTTAGAAATCAAAAAAAAGACCCATGAGAAAACTCCTTTTGTTCACTGTAGCCTTCATCGCACAACTGTCACTAACTTCAGCACAACAATTCAATCAGACCATTCGAGGGACCGTATTGGATCAAGATAGCCGAAGTCCCCTTATCGGTGCTAACGTCGTGGTAGTGGGATCGGATTCCATCATCGGATCGGTTACCGATGTCGACGGCAGTTTTCGTCTCACCAATGTACCCGTGGGCCGTGTAACCTTGAAAGTATCGTATGTAGGTTATGAGGATCAGATAATTCCCAATTTGTTGATTAGTTCGGCGAAGGAAGCGATTATCTCTGTCACGCTTATAGAGTCAGTCAATAAACTGGAAGAAATTGTCATTCATGGAAATAAGACTAATGGTGAAGCGCTCAACGAAATGGCCATCATCAGCGCTCATACTTTTTCGGTTGAAGAAACTCAACGGTACGCTGGCTCTTTTGATGATCCAGCCAGAATGGTATCGTCATTTGCCGGCGTGAATGGCAATGTGGAAGGGAACAACGATATCGTTGTGCGCGGTAACTCCCCGAAAGGAATTCTCTGGCGCCTGGAAGGACTTGCTATTCCCAATCCCAATCATTTTGCGGGAGAAGGTTCTACGGGCGGGCCCATCAACGCATTAAGCAGCAAGATGCTCGGCAACTCTGATTTTTTTACCGGAGCTTTTGCTGCAGAATATGGAGATGTGACATCTGGAGTGTTTGACATGAAATTAAAAAGCGGCAATAATGAACAGCACGAATACACAGGAACATTAAGTACACTGGGCCTCGATATAGCAGCCGAAGGGCCATTTAAGAGTGGTGACCGCGGATCATACTTGGTTAATTACCGCTATTCCGCACTTGACCTCCTCGACAAAGCCGGCATTGTTGATTTTGGCGGAGTTCCCCGTTACCAGGACTTGTCCTTTAAGATTCACCTTCCTGTAAATTCACGTCACTATTTTGCATTATTTGGACTGGGGGGAATGAGTGGAATTGACACTGAGGACACCGATGAGGAAAATGAGGATGTGATCATTGGGAAGTTTAATGGGAGATTTAAACTTGGTGTGATCGGGTTGACGCATACACTCCAGATTAATGATGCCATTTACTTCAAAACTTCGCTCGCAGCTACAGGTTCAGGCAATGCATACAATTATGCCATACCACATGACAGCGATCTGTTTTACGATATTGAAAAAGGAAATATCAACAAGTCCTCATTCATCGCTTCAAGTTCATTTAATTACAAACTAAATGCGAATCACAAACTTGAATCCGGTATTATACTTACCCGCTTGAATTTCAACATGACGGCCGATGAATGGGATTTCGACAAGGACCAAATGGTGAATGAACTATCCGATAACGGGAGCTCGTCAACGTGGCAGTTGTATGCCAGCTGGAAGTATAGGATTAACGAAGAAATAACGATGATCAATGGTTTGCATTATCTTCAATTTGCGCTTAATAATAACTATTCAATCGAACCACGAACAGCCTTGAGGTGGCAGTTGAACGAGCTGCAATTCATTACTATAGGCGCAGGGCTTCACAGCAAATTAGAAGGTATTTCAACTTATCTAGCCAAACAAAACGCTGGCGATGGAACTTTCACACAACCCAATAAGAATCTTGAGATAACAAAAGCCGCTCACTTTGTCGCGGGCTATGGACGGCAGGTTGCACTGAATACGAATCTCAAAATTGAAGCCTACTACCAGCATTTGTATGATGTGCCCGTGGAAGACTCCGGCACAAGTACATATTCTGTTCTCAATGCTAGTGAAGGATACACCACGCGTCACCTGGTAAATGAAGGAACCGGGAAGAATTATGGAGTGGAACTTACGCTTGAGCGTTACCTTCATAATGGTTTGTACTATATGGGAACTTTATCACTGTTCCGTTCTTTATACACCGCTAAAGACGGCGTTGATCGGGAATCAACATTTGACAACAATTATGTCGCTAACCTAATTGGCGGAAAGGAGTTCAGGCTGGGGATTCCTTCTAAGAATAGGATTTTCTTTGTAAACACAAAGCTTGTCTTAATTGGCGGGCAAAGATATTCGCCAATCGATCTCGAAGCGTCCATTGCGAGGGGCGACGAGGTGATTAATGAAGGTGATCCATTTTCAAAGAAGGGGGATGATATTTTCCGTGTAGACTTTTCATGTGGAATCCGAAGAAACCGAAAGCGCACTACCACCGAATTAAAATTTGATATTCAGAATATTTTCAACGCCCAAACGGTCATCGGTGAAGAATACATTCATGCCACACAATCGATTTATGAGAGCACACAGTTAGGTGCACTACCAACGATTAGTTATAAAATCAGCTTTTAATGGTAGCTCTCATTCTATCTGTTCCTTTAACAAAAGTTCATTTAAAGCTAACAACAGTATTCGGTCCTGGGCACTCATTGTTGATACTTGAATCTGCTCCGGGTCCTGGGGCTTGCCACCTGACTTTTTCAAAATCGTTAAAGTCCGGATAATGGCCCAATAAGGTGAAGCTATCAAATACAAATGGAATTCCTTCCGATCCTAAAGGTGAATCTCTGTCTGCGACATGAAGGTGTAGGTGTGGACCCGTAGTCTGGCCCGTAAAGCCGAGACGTGCAATAACATCGCCCTTGTTAACTTTTTGACCAGGCTTAACTCGAATGCTACCGGGTTTGAGATGCTCATAGAAGACAAATTGATTTTTACCAATTTCAATCGAGATATAATTGCCGGTTGCCTGGATTGGAGAATATTTTGGATGATCGGAAAGGGTGGTACTTTCAGCAAAATCGTCACGGGTTGCAAAAATAATTCCATTCGCTACTGCCAACACAACCTGACCATAGCCATACCAGTTAGTGATCATATTCTTATCGCCCATGGCCGCTCGTCCGTCATTGTCTAATTTGATAAAATCAACAGCAAACCTTCCTGGTATACGGGCTTGCCCGTCAACAGTATAAAAAACTCTGCGATGCCCCCTTTCCCACGACGGCTCATAGACAGCGGCCCATGGTCCCCCCAATAAAGGAGCCCCTAAGACTAATGGAGAATTTTGAGAAACCAGAGTAATGGCGACTTTATCGATTAGCAATTGTTCTACATTTTGTCCAGGCTTTTGAAAGGTTACCCTGTGAAACAATTCTAAAGGCAAACGTAAATTCTCAATCACTACTTCAATGTAAACAACTCCGATGTCTCCAGAATCAATCGTATTTGCTTTGGACTTACCACCTGGCATGTACAGCCGTTTTATGATCTCTTCTTCATTAAAGGCTAAAATAGAAACTGAATTTTCTAAATTAAGAATCTCTATTTTTTTAATTAGTAGCGGTCCATTAGAAAAATTGGAGATGTGTAGTTCGTAAACCAGGTTTAACCGTCCACCAATCACAATCGTCATCGGCGGATTGGTAATCCGGATATCAAGTGATGGTTGAATCACGGATTTATCCTGGCCCACGCAATGGATAAAAGCCAATGAGAGAACGATCAGGACGCTGTATTTCATAAATGACAATGTCTATGTCTTTTTCAGAAAATTGTATTGAGGGTTTTCGGCAGCGTTAAATTATAAGGCGTGCTGGCAAGACCATTTCAAAATCAAATTTAAACCTTGCCGGCATGACTTATATGTGTTCTAGGTAGGGCGGTTTCATCAGAACCGTCCTGCGTAACACGGTAAAAACGTTATTGTCTGCGTACGAAAAATGCCCTACGTTACTGAAAATTTCCCGGGTACAGTTTAAGAATTAGAATCTTTGCTAGTTGCATTTGTCAAAATCTTTAGAGGCCTGGTTAAAGCTGACAGAAGAATCAAGCCAGACACTAACCCTAATACCAATACCATCCAATCAAAAATATACCACCTTCTCGCTTGAGCCTGTAATGCTGTGTCTACTCGGTCGCTATAGCCTATTTTTGTCATGTCAGCGAAAAGTGGCTCTAAAAAAAAAGCTGCTAAGAGACCAGCGATAGTGAACAAAATTAGAGCATAGAATATCAACTTTTGGCGTTGCGTTTTCAAGTTTGTAATCAAAGCGATGATGAACAACAAGAAAGTTATAGTGGGCACAATGTCCCAGAATGAACTACTATTGTAACTATATTCTCCCTGAAGAATAAAAAAGGAGCGCGGTGGGGCTTCTGATATAGTACTTGCTACGATAGAGACAGCAAACAATTGAGCTCCAACCTGGAGTAAGCAACTAGCGGTCACCGCTATAAGAGTTATATTTTTCAAATTCATTCTCTAGATTATTTCCATTTTCTTCTCAGTCAGCTTTGTCCGACCGCCTTACCCATAGTCGAGTCACCCAAGGGAGTTGCACCCTTAGGTTCTCACGGAACCGTACTTGAAAGTCTCCCTTCATACGGCTCTTCCTGTTTAATCACAAATGTATCGCTACATTATGGATGTACCAACTGCCAGTGCGCGAATAAGCC
>DATHIE010000722.1:0-3156 GCA_035316905.1 Chryseolinea sp.
GCAAGTAAAAGGAGCGCTCGATACCGAGAACATGCTCCTGAAGCTGGGCGTCGAGTTCGGGCAATCCACAGGGGAATACCATTCCTTGCGCGATGGGCTTGGACGCGCGAACGAAAAAGGCGAGTGGGAGCGGCAACCTACGTCAACCATGGACTATGAGAACAACCTCGAATGCCATGATCGCGGGGCCCTGCTTGTATCTGCTGTATTTGATGGGTTCATCGCCATCTATAAAAACCGGACCGCTGATTTAGTACGTTTGGCAACTGGCGGGAGCGGCAACATCCCCGCTGGCGAAATTCATCCCGACCTGGTAAACCGGCTCGCAGATGAAGCTGTCAAGGTAGCGTCTCATGTGTTGAATATGTGCGTTCGTGCGCTTGATTATTGTCCGCCCGTCGACCTCACCTATGGTGACTACCTGCGTGCACTTATCACGGCTGATAAAGAGCTGGTAGCGAACGACGATCACAACTATCGCATAGCATTCATCAATGCTTTTCGTAAACGTGGAATCTTTCCCGAAAATGTTCCTAACCTATCGGTAGATACGCTTTGCTATAATGCGCTTGACAGGGAAGGAGATAAGGCTGGATTCAGCGACAAGCTTGTGAACTTTCTCCGGCAGTTCAAGGACAACCTCGCGTATAAAACAAACCGAAAAGAAATCTTTGAAGAAACAAAAAACTTTATCGTCGGTAATGATAAAAAAGGCATTCCCGGTTTCCATAGTCATCTTTTCAAACGAACGAAAGCGTTCGATGCGGCAGCATTCGAGGACCTGACAGGAATTGTGATTTCTGGAAGGTATAAGAATTTCGGTATCAGACCCTCGAAGGCTCTTGGCAAGACGGTGCCTGCCATTGAAATTCAATCCCTCAGGATACTTAACAGGACAGGCCCTGGAGGCAACCTTCAAAATCAAATCATTATGTCGCTGGTCCAAAGTTGCAAAGTTGCCGTCCGCGAGACAAAAAGTGGAGAGCAAGCATACGAGGCATTCCGCAATATCAAGCGACACAAAGAAGGGGAGAGCATGATTTTCCGTGGGGGGTGTACGCTCATCTTCGACCTTGACGACCTTGCACTTCGCCACGTTATCGCAAAGCCCATCATTAAACCGTGTGAGCCGCGGGGAAAGAGGCGCAAGATCGAGTACAACCTGCAGCGGCTCAAGATGCAGTACCGCTGCGAACATGGAGACCTCTTAGATAAAATGGGTTTTGCGGCAAACCACCGGTCGCCTGAACCATTCGCATTTATTCACCAATCAAAAAATTCAATCTTATGAGCAATGTCACGTCAATCAAAGTGAGAATGTATAATACTGGCTCTGTTGGAGATTGCCTGTTGTTACTGTTCTACAAAGGAGACAATATCGCTTTTAAAATGATGATCGACTGCGGTGGATGGAATGCCAACGCTGATGAGATTTCTAAATGCGTTTCCGATATAGCAACTGTTACTGGTGGGTCTATAGACCTGCTTGTGGTAACACATCAGCATGAAGATCACATTTCTGGATTCAATCAGGCCCGCACGCTTTTCGAGAACAACATTACTGTTGATGAGGTTTGGATGTCGTGGATCGAAGATAAGAGCGACCCGATTGGAAAAATTCTGAAAGACCTCTACGGCAAAAAAATCAAGGAACTCAAGGCAACAGCTGCGAAGGCCGTGAAGGAACTTAAATCCATGTCCAAAAGAAAATACAAGTCCCTGGGATTTCGGAGGAAGCTTGGCGCAAAAGCAACTCAGATGGAAGACGCGATGAAACTTATTGATTTCGAGCTGGGTCTTAGTCATGGAAAAGGCTTGGCCGCGGGAAAAAAGACAAACGATGACGCTATGGAGTTTGTGCGTAAGAAAGGGAAGCGTATAAAATACCGCCTTCCAGGTGAAGTACTTGAGATGCCAGGAGCACAAGGTGTCAGGTTTTATATCCTTGGACCGCCACGGGACGCGGACATGAAATTCTTCAAGATCCATGAAGAAGAGGATGAGATGTATAGTCTTGCTGCTACCTCTAAAGAAGAGGAAGGAAACGTGCCCATCGATAACGACATTCTTTCGACAGGAATCGCCCTTAGAGAAAATATTTCGCCTTTTTCCGCCCAATATCATTTGAAGGGAATGGAGAAAGACACCTTTATGAAGGTTTACAATGCACAGATGTCGAAATGGAGGCAGATCGAGACGGACTGGCTGGAGTCCGCTGCATCGATTGCTATGCGGGCCACGAGGTTAACGAACAACACGAGCCTTGCCATGGCACTGGAATTTACCGGTAGTCATAGGGTTGTATTATTACCGGCCGACGCACAATCCGGTAACTGGATGGGCTGGCATAAGGAAGATGTTTCAAAGAAACTGAAGCAAGAGGGTGGCCTGAATACAACAGACCTTTTGCGGAATACTGTGTTCTACAAAGTGGGGCACCATGGCAGTCACAACGGTACGGCCTCCAAAAGCGGCCTGGATGTTATGAACAACAAAGATCTGGTGGCTATGATGCCTCTGATCCAGGCAAAAGTTCCAAAGGAGTGGGGAGGGGCAAACAATTTTCCGGCAAAGGCGCTCTATAATGTGCTGATCGATAAGACGAAGGGCAGGCTCATACGTACGGACCAAGGGCTTGTTAAAGCCGTAAGGGCAAAAAATCTCCGAAATGGATTGAGCGCAGGAGACAAGAAAGAATTGAACAATTCCTTCAAGACCGGAGATTGCTTTACGGAGTTCGAAGTAAAAGCATAAATGTTTTTAGTTTATTTATCACTTGCAATGACATTCTCTTTTATGGGCTGACAATAGAAGATTGTACGTCCCCATCAGGGTCACTCGTAAGAGGACTCTGATTGCTTCGGTGCAGATCTTGCTTCAGACGATAAGCATGGTGCACACACAGGTTAATCAATTCGTGATTCGGATTTTTTCCTTTCATCCAATGGTCACTAAACTCTGGAGCACATTCAGGAGCAACTTTAAACTCAATTGAATCATGGAAAACCAACCTCTGGATCCGTTCAAAAACATAGCACTATCCTTTTCAGGTGGCGGCTATCGTGCCGCGTGCTTTGCACTAGGTACGCTCACATTTTTAAACCGAATTAAGTTTAGGAATTCGCCGTTGCTTCAGAATGTCAAAGCAATATCAAC
>DATHIE010000723.1:0-4115 GCA_035316905.1 Chryseolinea sp.
GCGGATCTTCATAGTTTTCAAACGACTGAAGGTTTGCCATTATAGATTGTTTCTGCGCATTCAGAAGCGTGTCAAACTTCAGGAAAACCGTGTCCATCCACAAACGCTGGCTGTCACTTTCCCATGTAGGCATCAGCTTGGTGATCGTTTCGCGAAGAGCAGGATACTCATAGTCCTGAAGCTGTCTAAGTGCGTTTTTATCTTCTTGATTTGTTTGCAGATATACCCAGTTTGTAACAAGCATTTTTGAACGCGTCACCATCAGGATAAAATCTTTTATCGCATCCTGAGAAGGTCTGTAAACCTGGCTCGAACTATTTACTACGTTATCGATGACATTACCTTTCCAAAAAATGATAGCACCGTTTACGATGAAGAGCGCGATGAGGATGAGGAAACCACCGAGTATTTTATTACCAATGGTCAATCGAAGACGAAACTTCTTCTTTTCTTTTTCTTCCATAAATTTTCTTAGATCAATATCGCCAGGCGGGTTAATTCGTTGCTGACTTTGAGTCCTTGCTTATTGACGGACGCTTGATTCAGTTCAAACGCCAATTTACCATCTTTAATGATAAAATTAATATCACTACCCTTGAGGCCAAGGCCAGGTTCCTCTGTAACAACAAGGATGGATTGCGTGTTGATTTTTTCCATAACTGCCGCGATCTCAGCTGACCTTGCAGTCGGCACAAACAGAATGTTACACTTCCTTATCTCTGAAGGTTCTTTGATCTTCGTTATCTTGATTGTTCGATCGCCTACTTTTTTGGCTTGTGCCATTGCTTTCAACTCGTCGAGGATGGGCGAATCACCGAGAACCATGATTTCGAAGTCTCCCTGATTGTAAGCATCCGGCCACTGAACGTACCTCGTAAAACTATAAATAAAGACAGAGTGCATCTTGTAGTTTTGCGCAACTGCCGGGCTCAGACTCATTGCAACAAAAACCAAAAGGAAGGAGGTCTTTCTCATGATTAGGTAATAATACTGTTTCTTTGATAAGCAAGCAAAAATATGGCTAACCGGCTCCCAAAATGTTGAAAATTCGGAGGATTTCTGACGTCCGCTTGGAATCTTAATAAGTTTGTCATTTTCGTGGCCGGTAGTCGATTTAGGATGAATAAACGGAATCTGATCTTTGCCTTTTTTTCGTAAATGCTAGAAATTCATACTCTATGAAAAAGAATAACCTGATCTTATTGCTCACCGTGGGCCTGATACTTCCAGCATGCTCGCAGAACAAGAACGCTGCTCAAAGGAAACAGGAAGTGAAATTCGAGGTGGTAAAAACCGACGAAGAGTGGCAAAAGCAATTAACGTCCTTGCAATACCATGTCCTTAGAGAAAAAGGAACAGAACGGGCTTTTACGGGCGCCTTATGGGACAACCATGAAAAGGGAAGGTACGTTTGCGGAGCCTGTCAGCTTGCGGTCTTTGACTCCGAAACTAAGTTTGAGTCCGGTACTGGCTGGCCAAGTTTTTTCAAGCCAGTTACAGACTCCGCCGTACTTATTGTTACAGACCACAGCGCCAATATGGTTCGAGATGAAGTAGTGTGCCGACGATGTGGTGGTCACCTGGGTCATGTATTTGAAGATGGTCCCGAACCCACGGGACTACGATATTGTCTGAACTCTGCGGCACTTAAATTTGAAAAGCAGCAATAGTCTCTTGTTAAGGGAGGTAGTGGTAATTCCAGACAAAGCTGTAACTTTTCAGATATAACTCCCCACTTATGTGTCGCTTGATGGCCTACCTGGGCTCGCCCATTATTATTGACAAGTTGTTGTATCAACCGAAGAATTCTCTCGTAAACCAAAGTATCAGCGCCAAGGAGATTGAAGAGCCACTGAATGGTGATGGCTTCGGCATTGGTTGGTACGCTAAAGAAGTAAATGACGAACCGGTGACATTCGTGTCCATTAATCCGGCATGGAGTAATCGGAACCTAAGGAACATCGCGCCAAAGATCAGGACAGAGTGCTTTGTTGCGCATGTCCGGGCGGCAAGCTGTGGTGAGGTGTCGGAGTCGAACTGCCATCCATTTCAGTACAAGGATCTGTTGATGATGCACAACGGTGGCGTTGAAAATTTTTCTGCTATCAAAAGAAAGATAAGGGAACCACTTACTGATGATGTGTACAATTGGATCAAAGGGCAAACGGATTCGGAACACATATTCGCATACCTCATCAATTACTTGTTCCAGAACCACAAGACGGTAGGTCCAAACACCATCATAGACGCTTTTGAAAATACCTTTACGGCCCTTAAGAAGATGATGGCTGAAAACGGAATAACCGAAGCAGCCTACCTGAACATGGTAATCACCAACGGCTCCTTCATTGTGGGAAGCCGTTACGTTACTTCACCAAACGAAGATCCATTAACACTCTATCATTCTGAAGGAAGTCGATATGTCGTTGAAGATGGTATAAGTCAAATGGTAGCACCTGAAGATAATGACCATGCTGTGCTCGTCGTATCTGAAAAGCTTACCGATGCCAAAGATTGGACGCTCATACCGGCAAATCATTTCGTCATCGTCGATCCGGAACTGAATGTAAAGATCCGTCCTATCAAAGCATAGGCATCACTCATACTTCAAGGTTTGTGCGGGGTTGATCAACGCTGTTCTTATAGCGTGGTAGCTGACGGAAAGAAGTGCGATTAAAAGCCCTCCTGCCATGCTTAAAGCGAACAGTTCCCAGCCAATGGCTATAGCGAATTTGAAATCCGAGAGCCATTGATTCATCACATACCAGGAAGCAGGTGCGGCAATAACAAACGCAATGACTGCAAGCCAAACATATTGTTTGTTTAACAGTAAAAAAATATTCACCAATTCTGCTCCCATGACTTTTCGTATTCCAATTTCTTTGGTGCGATTGAGCGCATTTATCCCAGCAAGACCAAATAATCCAAGGCAACTTATCAGAATAGCAAATGCCGTGGATAGACCCATGATTTTCATCCATCGTTGATAAGCATCGTATTGCCTGGCAACATCTTCATCCATGAAATAATAGTCAAAAGGTGTATTTGGAGATACTTCTTTCCACTCTTTTCTAAGTGCTTCAACAGAACCCGGTATATCTCCCGGCGCAATCTTCACCAACATCTCCGTAAGATTCCCTATGCCACGCCGATCCATAGACAAAAACATGGGCTCTATGTTTTGCTCAAGGGAAAGAAAGTGGTAGTCTTTTACGACACCAATGACTTTAGCTCCAAGCGTTGTACTATCTTCATTCCAGTTCAAGTATTCAGCCAGAGGGTCAACCCATTTCATATCACGAACCAATGCTTCATTTACGATCACGGCATTGCTGTCTGCGGGAATTTGATCATCGAAGTTCCTCCCCGAGACCAGATCAATCCCTAGGGTAGACAAGTAAAAAGGGTCAACTCCATATACATAAGCCGACCGCTGCTCGTCGTCAATCCTATAACCATAGCGGGAAAACCCCCTGTTAAAAGATGCTGTCGTGCCTGCTAAGGAAATAACCGAATGCACCTTTTGCAACGCGTTACGGTAGCGAACTACCATATTGTCAGGTTCCAGCGATCTCCAGCCTGAATGCGTTGGAATCACTAAAATCTGCTCGTTGTTGTATCCCAGATCTTTGGTTGTGATGTAGCTCATCTGCCGATCCATAATCACTGAGCTGATGATCAGAAAAGAAGATAACGCAAACTGGGCAATCACCAGTGGCTTTGTAAAACCAGCGTGAAGTTTGGATGTGAATCTTCCCTTAAGTACTTGGGCTGGGCGAAAACCAGAAAGAAAAAATGCCGGATAACTCCCCGCAACAATACCGACCAGGACAGCTACTCCGGCGCTAAAGGCTAACAGCGATACCAAATTACTCCGGGTAAGTTGAATTCCTTTACCGGTAAATTCATTGAATGAGGGAAGAAATAAAAACACCAAACCGATTCCGAAGATCATTGAAATCAATGCTAGTAAAATTGATTCAAAACCAAATTGGTAAACCAACTGGTTTTTCTGCGCTCCGGCCACTTTACGAATACCAACCTCCGTTCTACGAGACGCCGATGTTGTCAATGCCAAGGAAATATAATTGATGCACGCTATCAGAAGAATGAGA
>DATHIE010000724.1:0-3320 GCA_035316905.1 Chryseolinea sp.
TTCTTGAAAAATGCATCCCATTCCTCAAATGTCACTTCGTGTACACCCATCCAAAAAGCAGAAAGCTCGATCGACTTTTGTGGTCCTTCGTCTTCTTCCCGTCCCGTCTCTGAAAAGGAACTCCCGATAGTGAATTTTCCAGCCGGAATAGGCGCCATTTTAAATTTCACGGAGGTGTTGGGGACGCTTTGCTCATAGGGTTTTAAATCCTGTGCGCCAAGCTCGCATGAAATAATTAATAATGGACAGATGTAAAAAATGGACTTCAAGCAAACAGAGGTTAAAATGGGTCTTCAATGTAGGGAAAACCAAAGATCACTGCAACGTTCCGATACCCAGTCAGTGGCAGTCTTACACGAATCTACTTTTTCTTGATTTGGGCAATGTAGAATAGTTCCCGATCAGAGTCACCCCGAGTTCTCGGGGGACTCTGATCTGTTAGGAGACTGACATTTCGCGCTAGCCGCTCGTTCAAAGTAGTAATGCTTCTCATTGAGACATGACTTCGAATGACAAAGTTAAACGTCAATTCTTAGACCACGAAGTGATCAGAGTCCGCCTCGAGGCTCGGGTGACTCTGATCGGGATTAAACCAGGGATCACTGCACCGTTCCGATACCAAGTCAGTGGCAGTCTTACACGAATTTACTTTTTCTTGATTTGGGCCATGTAGAATCCATCAAAGCCATCAGACGGCCAGCAGATCTTTTCGTCGAGCAACTCAAATTTGTTTTCACTGGCATGAAGAAATTTCTCGACCTGTTTGCCGTTTTCTGACGGAAGTATGCTACATGTTGAATAGACCATAACGCCTCCGGGTTTCAGCATCATTGAATAATCGTCGATAATATGTTGTTGAAGTTCTCTTACATTGGCGATAAACTCCGGTGACAATTTCCATTTAGCGTCGGGGTTGCGTTTCAAGACGCCAAGACCTGAACAGGGTACATCTAACAACAAACGGTCTGCAGCATTTTCGAGTCTCTTTATGGTCTTTGATGATTCAATGACCCTTGCTTCGAGATTATCTACACCAGCACGCCGCGCACGTTTCTTAAGTTCTTCAAGCTTATGGGATTCAACATCCATGGCAATGATCCGTCCTTTGTTCTTCATGATCGCCGCAAGGTGCAAAGACTTGCCGCCGGCGCCGGCACATGCATCGATCACCCTCATGCCCGGTTCAACATTCAGGTAAGGAGCGATGGTCTGTGATGCTGCGTCCTGTACTTCAAAATAGCCTTCTTTAAATGCGGGGTGACCAAAGATATTTTGCCGTTGTTGCAGCATCAGTGCGTCAGGAAAGTCAACAAGCAGTTCCGTTACTATCCCGGATTCTTCAAGCTGCTGTCGCAATTCGCGCTTACTAATTTTTAACAGATTTGTCCGTAGCACGACGCGTGCTTCTTCGTTGAGCGCATGCAGTTCTTTATCCCATCGATCAGACAATTCCGTTTCTCCAAGCTCATCCAGCCAGTCGGGAATTGACTCCCGAAACCTTCTTATTGAGTTCATCTTCTCTAGCCGCTGCATGATCTTTTTTTCATCAAGGCCCTTGAATTCCTGCCAATCGGGAAGCGGCACATTATTCAGTATACACCAACCACCCAACAACTTCCAGTAATCGTCTGCTTCTGCCTCGGTAATATTTTGTAATAGCCGCTGCCAGCGCACAATATCGTAAGTGGTTTCAGCAATAAACCTGCGATCGCGCGCTCCCCACTTAGGATTCTGGCGTAATACTTTTTCAATGACCTTGTCGGCGTACTTGTGTTCGTCGAAGATCATTTGTAGCGCCTGTATGACCGCCCGCGTGATATTTATAAAAAGCTTCATCAAAGAGTCATTTTAAACCGAAAGATACTATTTGGCGACGCGTTTGATTTCTGTCGTGACCGCTCGCAAAGGGAGTAATAAGCAGTTGGATAAGAAAGGTATTTTCAAAGAAAGTTTTATCTTGGCTTCCCTCAAACAAAACCGACGTCAAATAAAACTCAGGATAATGAAAAGAAGAAATTTTCTCCGTAATACTCTCACGGTTGCAGCTTCTGCAGCCACGTTTGGACATGTTACTGCTTCATCTTTGGATCAATCATCAAGGAATCTGGTCGCGCCGGCCGAGAAGCCATTTACATTGCTCTTCGGTCCGCACCAGGGAACGTTCGAGAATCACGCCGGAAAAAATTTTGTGGACCAGATCAAGTTCATGCATGAAATGGGTTTTCGCTCCATTGAAGACAACGGCATGTTAAAGAGGCCTAAGGAAGAACAAAATAACATTGGCGTAACGTTGTCAAAGCTCGGCATGACAATGGGGGTTTTTGTGGTTGATGGAGGAGATAATTGGAAGGTATCGCTCACGACAGGAAAGCAGGAGTTTAAAGATGTTTTCGTGAAAACGTGTAAGGATTGCGTTGAGCTTGCCAAGAGGGTTAATGCGAAATGGATGACTGTGGTGCCAGGCTTCTTCGATCGAAGCATTCCAATGGGGATACAAACAGCTAATGTAGTCGATGCATTACGAAGAGGAGCAGAGATATTCGAACCACACGGGTTGATCATGGTATTAGAGCCGCTCAGTGACACACCGGAATTGTTTATGCGGTATTCAGATCAAACCTTTGAGCTTTGCAAAGCGGTAAATAGTCCATCGTGCAAAATTTTGTTCGATATCTACCACATGCAGCGCAACGAGGGCAATCTGATTAATAATATTGATCGGTGCTGGGATGAGATTGCATATTTCCAGATTGGCGATAATCCCGGACGAAAAGAACCTACTTCCGGTGAAATTAATTACAAGAATATCTTCAAACACGTTCATGACAAGGGCTATCGCGGTGTATGGGGAATGGAGCATGGAAATGCAAAACCTGGTAAGGAAGGTGAGCTTGCTTTGATTAAGGCTTACAGGGAATCTGATTACGCATAAAATCCCACTTTCGCGGTACAAAATCTTTGGAGCTTTCGAAACCCTCAGGTCCTGATTTAGTTTAAATTTGAATATTTAAATTTGAGGAATTATGAAGGGTATATCGGGACTAATTCTGTTTTCTTTCTTCTTTTCTTCTTCGGTTTCCCTCAATGCGCAGATAGACTTCAAAAAAGTCCAAAAAGCAGTTACCAACGAAGCCAAGGCTCTTAATACCAAAGAAAACAGAGATAAGCTTGTTTCGGCTGGCTTGAAGGCTATGGAGAATGCACGGGCCGAGTTTGACTCCACTGACTTTGATTATGCTATTCTTGTCAGCGATAATTCGGGTCTTATCGACATCAAGGAAAAAGGAGAGCGCAGCGCCCGCATTTCGTCATTCGGATCC